>VERO01000061.1 GCA_018882625.1 Phycisphaerales bacterium
TGCGAGAGACGCTCGGCTAGCCCGGCGCGCCCCGGCGGATCCCTCGTGCACGCCAGTCCTGCGGGCGTTGCCTACGCTTCGCGCCATGGACGCCACGACGCTCCGGGCCGCGCACGACGCGGGACTCTCCTACGCGCAGTACCTGGCCAGCGATGTCGCGCGCGCGCGGCCGTGGCACGAGGTCGGGCAGCGCATCGCGCTCACCACGGCGCAGCGCGCGCTGCTGGGCAGCTTCACGCGCGCCATGCCCGTCATCTGCCTGAGCGGGATCTGGTGCGGCGACTGCTCCGCGCAGGGCCCGATGCTGGCGGCGATCGCCGACGCCTGCCCGGTGGCTGACCTGCGATGGCTCGACCGCGACGAGCATGCGGACCTCTCGCAGCGGGTGACCATCTGCGGCGGACGCCGCGTGCCGACCGTGATCTGGATGTCGGAGGACTTCGAGTTCGTGTCGCTCCTGGGCGACCGCACGATCTCGCGCTACCGCGCCATGGCTGCGCGTGCGCTCGGCGCATCATGCCCGCTGCCGGGGGCACCCCTGCCCGATGACGAGATCGCGGCCACGCTCGCCGACTGGGTGTGCGAGTTCGAGCGCGTGCAGCTGCTGCTGCGCCTCTCCCCGAAGCTGCGGCAGAAGCACGGCGACTGAGTCAGCGCAGCTTGAGGCTGGCCAGCGCGAGCATCGCCAGCACAACCGAGATCACCCAGAAGCGCACCACGACCTGCTGCTCCTTCCACCCGCCGAGGTGGAAGTGGTGGTGGATCGGGGCGCATCGCAGGATGCGCTTGCCCTCCCCGCGCGTGCGCCTGGTGAACTTGAACCAGCATGTCTGCAGGATCACGCTGCCGATCTCGAGGATGTAGATGCCGCCCAGCAGCGGCAGCAGGGCCTCCTGACGCGTCGCCACGGCGACGAGCGCCACGAGGCCTCCCATCGGAAGGCTTCCAGTGTCTCCCATGAACACGCTCGCGGGCGAGCAGTTGAACCACAGGAACCCCAGGCACGCGCCCGCCATCGCGCCGGCGACCACCATGAGCTCGCCCGTGCCCTCCACGTGCGGCACCATCAGGAAGTACGCCGCGCGCGGGCTGCCGGCAATCCACGCGATCACCATCAGCGCGAAGCTCGTGATGACCAGGTTGCCCGGCGCGAGCCCGTCCATGCCGTCGGTGATGTTCACCGCATTGGACATGAACGCGATGGTGAGCATGGCGAGGATGGTGAACGCGCCGACCCCAAGCACGATCACGCTCCCGTCGACGACGGGAGGCTGCACGATCGACTCGACCGTCGGCGTGGGCGGGTACGTGCGCTGGAAGGGCAAGTTCAGCACGTGGCCGTCCATGCCCGCGGCCGCCTTCCACAGGAAGAAGCCGGCGATGGCCCCGATCCCCAGCTGGAACAGCAGCTTCTCCCACGCGAAGAGGCCCTCGCGCTGGCCTGGGTTGCGGCGGCTCGCGGTGAGCTTGAGCCAGTCGTCGATGCCGCCCACGAAGGCGAGCCAGAGGGTGACGATCATCGCGAGGTGCACGTAGCGGTTGTGCACGATGTCGCCGAGCAGCGCCACGGTGGCCACGATCGCACCGATGATCAGGATGCCTCCCATCGTCGGAGTGCCCGCGCGCGAGGCCATCAGCGCGTTGAGGTCCTTGTTGTAGAACTCGGGAGCGTCGCCGATCTTCTGCCTGGCAAGCCAGCGGATGGTGCGGCGGCCGAAGGCCAGGACAAGCCCGAAGGAGAGGAGCACGGCGCCGAAGGCGCGGAACTCCTGCTGGTACATCACCATGACCAGCGGGAAGAGTCCCCGGTCGTCGAGCCAGCCCTGCAGCAGTTCGGTCAGCCAGTAGAGCATCGGCGGCGTTCGGCGCTAGGCGGCGCTGCGGCCCTGCGCGGCTGGAGCCTGGAGCGCGCCCAGCAGCCTCTCCATCGCACTGCCCCGAGAGCCCTTCAGGAGTATCGCATCGCCAGGCTCGAGCGCCTCGGCGACCAGCGCCATGGATGCGGGGTGCAGGTCAGGGACGTGGAGCACGCCGCCCGACCTCGCCTCGCGTGCCGCCACCGCGGCGTGCACCGCGAGCTTGCCCACGAAGATCGCCAGGTCAGGCGGACCGCCCGCAAAGGACCTCATGACCGTCCGGCCGGTCTCGGCGTGAAGCGCAGGCGCGTCAGCCCCGAGCTCGAGCATGTCGCCGAGCACGACCACGCGCCGCGGCGCCTGCGACGCGATCTCCGCGAAGGCGCCGAGAGCCGCGGCCACCGCATCCGGGTTCGCGTTGTAGGCGTCGTTGAAGACCGTGTAGGTGCCCACCTGCTGGCGCACCATCCGCATGTCCGCGGGCTCTACGGCAGCCAGGCCCGCGGCGATCTCCGCATCCGGGATGCCGCGGTCGATGCCGACTGCGACCGCCGACAGCGCGTTCATGGCGTTGTGCATGCCCGGCAGCGCCAGCCGGATCTCCATCCTGCGGCCGCATGCGTCCACCGAGATGACCTGGCCCGCGCCGTCGTTGCGGCGGCCGATGAGCCGGACATGGTTCGCGGGACCCTCGCCGAAGCGGACCAGCCTCGCTCCCGCCGGCATCGCGCGGGCGAGCGCATCATCGATGACGGCGCTGTCGCCGCGCACCACGGCCAGGCCGCCACGGGGCAGCGCCGACACGAGCGACAGCTTCTCGCGCGCGATCGCCTCCACCGACCCCAGCCGCTCGAGGTGCGCGCGGCCCACCATGGTGACCACCGCCACCGTCGGCTGCGCGATCTCCGCGAGCATCGCGATCTCGCCGGGCGCATTCATCCCGATCTCGCAGATCACGTAGTCGTGGCCGATGTGCGCGGCGCACAGCGTGATCGGCACGCCCACATCGTTGTTGAAGCTGCGCGGGCTTGCGGTGCCGCGCAGCGTGCGCGAGAGCGCACCGTGCAGCAGCCGCTTTGCCGTGGTCTTGCCTGCGCTCCCCGTCACCCCGATCACCTGCATCTCGCCAAGCCGGGCGCGCCATGCGCGCGCCGTGTCGACGAGCGCGCGCCGCGCGTCATCCACCAGCAGCACGGCCGCGCTGCCGGGATCCGCCAGCCGCACGCGGCCCCAGCGCCCGCGCTCCACCACCAGCAGCGCCGCGCCCGCACGAAGCGCGTCGAGCAGGTAGTCGTGCGCGTCGAAGCGCTCCCCGCGCAGGGCGAAGAACGCCCTGCCCTCGAGGTCCGACCGCGTGTCGGTGCCGATGCCCGCGAGGCGGCTGCCCGCAGTGGCGCGGCAGCACCGGCCAGGTGCGCCAGGCGAGCCGGGCTGCACCGCCCACTCGCCGCCGAGCGCCGCACAGAGCTCCATCGGCGTCATGAACCCGCGCCCGCCGCGCGCATCGCAACCGCTCATCGCATCCATCGCATCGCTCCTGGCATCCATGCCACTCATGCACCGAACCGGTGCGGCCGGCGGCCGCACCACCGCTCACGCTGATGCGCCCACAAGCGCACCGCGCCGGGCCGCAAGCGCGGCCCGCGCGACGACGCGGTCGTCGAAGGGACGCCGCTCCGTGCCCACAATCTGGTAGTCCTCGTGACCCTTGCCCGCGACGATCACCGCATCGCCGGGCTTGGCGCGCTGCGCCGCACGCGCGATCGCGTCCGCCCTGTCGAGCACCGACTCGACCTCCGCGCCGCCCTTGGCCGGGACGCCCGCCACGATGTCCGCCACGATGGCCGCCGGATCCTCGGTGCGCGGGTTGTCGCTGGTGACAATCACCACGTCTGAGTGCGCGCATGCGACGGCCGCCATCCGGGGGCGCTTGGTGCGGTCGCGGTCGCCGCCGCATCCGAAGACGGTGATGATGCGGCCGCCTGGCTCGAGCGTCTGGCGCACCGCACGGAGCACGTTCAGCAGCGCATCGTCGGTGTGGGCGTAGTCGACCAGCACTGCCATGCCGTCATCGGGCGCGCTCACCGGCTCAAGCCGCCCAGGCGGTGCGGTGCACGTCGACAGGGCGCGCTCGAGCGGTGCCGCAGGCACGCCGAGCGCAGACGCCACCGCCAGTGCCTGCAGCGCGTTCATCGCGTTGTGCCTCCCCGCCAGCGGCAGGTCCACCTCAAGCACGCCCCACGGGCCGTGCATCGCGCACACCATGCCGTCGGGCCGCATGCGGCGCACGCGCACCATGCAGTCAGCCGATGCGTCGGACGCGCTGCAGCGCATCACCCTCGACCGGCAGTCACGGACCATGCGCGCGTACGCAGGATCGTCGGCGTTGACGATGGCCACCGCGTCGCGCCCAAGCGAGCCGAACAGCTGCGACTTCGCGGACGCGTACGCCTCCATCGATCCGTGGTAGTCGAGATGGTCGCCGGTGAGGTTCGTGAACACCGCGCACGCGAAGTCGATGCCTGCGACGCGAGACTGGTCGAGCGCGTGGCTCGACACCTCCATCGCGGCAGCGGCGCACCCGTGACGCACCATGCGCGCAAGCAGATCCGCGAGCTGCGTCGCGGAAGGGGTCGTCAGCGCAGAGGGGCGCTCTCCGCGGCCGTCGTCGGTGACCACCGTGCCGGCGAGCCCGCACTTGAGGCCCGACGCGCCGAGCATGTGACGCAGGAGGTACGTCACTGTGGTCTTGCCATTGGTGCCCGTGACTCCCACCACCCGCAGACGTGCCGCTGGCCTTCCCGCGGCCTCGTGCGCGAGCTCGCCCACCAGGGCTGCGCGCGACGCGTCGTAGGTCACCAGCGCGGTGCCCGCCTCGATGAAGGCGAGCACCCGCTGCGCATCCGACTCGGGCACGGCCACACCCGCCGCTCCGCGCGCCAGCGCGTCGCGCACGAACGCGATGCCGTCAAGCGCCGCGCCTCGCCTCGCGACGAAGATCATTCCCGGTCCAGCTGCACGCGAGTCGTCCGTGACCGCGATCACCTCGCGGTCGCCGCCATGCACGCAGCTCATTCCATGGACACGTTGGCAGAGTTCAGACAGGCGCATCCTTGCGACTCCCGCCTGAATCTATCGGCAAAGTGGCGCTCGCGGCGCCTCCGATCGCACGCGATCTTGCGCTCGCGTCCGGCACGGGCCGCGACCCTCCGCCGGCAGCCTCCATGCGCTACGGGAGGATGAGCATCGCGTCGCCGTAGGAGTAGAAGCGGTACCCGAGCCGCTGCGCCTCCGCGTACGTGCGCTTGAGGCGGTCCATGCCGACGAGCGCGCCGACCAGCGCCAGCAGCGTGGATCGGGGAAGGTGAAAGTTCGTCATCAGCGCGTCTACCCACCGGAACTCGAAACCGGGCCGGATGAAGAGCTCGGTGCTGAAGTCATGGACCTCCTCCGTGCCGCGCCCCCCCGCCACCAGCCCCCGTGCGACCGCCAGCATCGGCTCGGGCAGTGGCCTCGGAAGGGACTCGAGCACCCGAACCGAGGTCGTGCCGACTGCCACAAGTCTATGTCCTGCATGGACTTGTGACAGCGCAAGCGCAGCGTCCGCCCGCAACCTGCAACGCTCCGAGTGCATCTGATGCGATGCCACATCAGGCGTATCCACCGTCCTGAACGTGCCCGCACCGACCTGCAGCTCGACATCGATCCTGCGCACCCCGCGGCATCCGATCGCACTCAGGAGCTCAGGCGTGAAGTGGAGCCCGGCTGTGGGCGCGGCGCAGCTCGGGCGGTCGGTCATGGCCGCATAGACGGTCTGGTAGTCCTCGCGGTCGCGCGCATCCAGCGCCTGCTCGTCCTCGGGACTTGGCGAATCGGCATGCCCAGCCCGGTCGGTGGCCGACGAGCCTGCCGATTCCTCATCGAACCCCAGCGACCCATCCCCACCATGCCCGCCACCCCGCGCCTCCAGAATGTAGGGAGGAAGCGGAGTCCAGCCGCTGCGCTCGATCACATCCGCGATCGGCGCCCCGCCCACGCTCTCGAGCAGCCAACCTATCCCGTCGCGCGCCACGAAGGCCAGCGCGTCGGTGCCGTCACGGAGCTCGACCACGTCGCCTGCCTTGAAGCGCCGTGCGCCCTGGATCAGGGCATGGGCTGCGGCAGTACCCCGGAACTCGAGAATCAGCCCCTCGACCGGGCGACCGTCGCCGCGACGCCGACCCCTCAGCCTCATCGGCGCCACGCGCGTCGTGTTGAGGACAAGGCTGTCACCCTCGCCGAGGTAGTCGGGCAGGTCACGCACGTGCCGGTGCTCGATCCGGTCCGCCCCACGGTGCAGCACAAGCATGCGCGCGGCATCGCGAGGCTCGGCGGGCGCAGTGGCAATGCACGCGGGGTCAAGCGGGTAGTCGATCTCCTCAGTGCGCATGGTGGCCGGTCCTTGCCTTCACGTGGATTCCGGCGGCGCGCTGCGCAGCCTGATCTGGCCCGATGCGGACCGCCACCGGCCACGCAGCAGGTCGGCCAGGTGCATGGCCTTGCCGCCGGGCACCTGTGCCTCGAGCAGTTCGATCTCGCCAGATCCGCACATGACGGTGCCACGGTCACTGACGCGCCCGATGTCCGCCTCCGTGTGCGCCGGACCACCCGTGGCGCGCGCGCGCAGCAGCTTCAGGGGCACATCCGCGGAGCCCGGGATGGTCATGGCCCCATCGCAGCCGGGCCACGGCGCGAGGCCGTTGATGCGGGCCCGCACGGCGTCTGCGGGGAGCGACAGGTCCACGAACGCATCCGCACGCGAGAGCTTCCGTGCGCGCGTGACCAGCGACTCGTCCTGCGCCGCCATCGGCAGCGCCGACATCGCGCCGGCACCCGACAGGCCGGGACTGCCGCGCAGCCGCTCCACCAGCGCGCGCAGCGTGCGCACCATGGGCTCCGCGCCGAGCTCGGCGAGGCGATCATGCAGCTCACCGGCGTTCTCGGCATCGCCGACGCGCGTTGATGCGGTGGCGAACACCGGGCCGGCATCCATCCGTGGCGCAATGCCGATCACGCTCACCCCCACCTCACGCTCTCCCGACATCAGCGCGCGCTGCACCGGGGCGGCGCCTCGCCACGCCGGGAGGAGCGACCCGTGGAGGTTGAACGCCGCCAGGCCCTCGAGGAGCGGCTCGCCGATCCTCTGGCCGAACGACACGATCACCAGGACATGCGCATGCGCCGCCGCGATGCGCTCGCGCGAGTCTGCAGCGTTCACGTCCGCGGTGCACCAGAGCGGAAGCCCCTCCTCGCGCGCCCACTGCGAGACGGGAGTCGCGGTCGTCCGCAGCCCGCGACCCGAGGGACGGTCTGGCGCCGACACCACCAGCGCGATCTCGAGATCCGGCACTTCGCCCGAGCGGATGCGGCGAAAGGTCGGTAGGCCGAACGACCCGCCGCCCAGGATTACGGCCCTGAACGAGTCCTGAACATTCCGGCTCATCGCTCTGCCGCGGCGGACTCGAGCTGCCGCAGCGGCTTGCGGCTCGCGAGGCGATCGATGGCCGACATGCGGTCGATGATGAGGATTCCGTCAAGATGGTCGATCTCGTGCTGCCAGCACCGCGCGAGCAGTCCCGAGGAGAGCAGCGTGAATGCCTCGCCATCGAGCCCGGTGGCGCGAACCGCGATGCGCGGCGGGCGCCTGATCGTGCCGCGGATGCCGGGTAGGCTCAAGCACCCCTCCTCTGAGGCCTCGAGGGCGCCCTCGAACGAGACGATGACTGGATTGATGTAGACGCGCTCAGGAGCGGATTCGTCCTCCTGCGCGGCGGTCACGAACATCCGGACCGACTCGCCCACCTGCGGTGCCGCAAGGCCAACCCCATCCTCCTCGCGCATGATCCGAAGCATCTCCCCGGCCAGCCCACGAACCCAGGCGTCGACCTCCGCCACGTCCCGCGCGCGAGCGCGGAGCACGGGGTTCGGATACGTCACCAGCTGCCGCGGCGCCATCCGCGAATCGTAGCCATGCCCGCCGCGCACACCCCCACACCAATCCGATACGATTCGCGTCCCGGGACACTGCCCGCGGTCCGAGTCGGCCACGAGATCCCACCATGATCTTCAACTGGAAGAAAGCAGAGACCCAGGCGGCCTTCGTGGCTCAGCCGGACAAGGCACGCCCGTTCCTCGACAGGGCCCGCGACGTCGCCGACAAGGGCAACGCCACCTACGCGCTGCAGCTCTTCGCGAATGCCGTCCGCTTCGATCCGGCCAACATCGCCATCCATGACGCGTTCTTCGAGTGCGCGAAGGTGTTCTTCGGCGCCGGAGGCACGCCGGCAAAGGCCGCGGACCTGAAGCAGCTCGAGAGCTCCACGCCAGTCGACCGCTTCGCGCAGGCCGAGTACGCGTGGATGCGCGACCCCAACAGCGTCGACCGTGGACTTGAGCTGCTCGAGGCCGCGGCGAAGGCCGGACAGGTGGAGTTCGGAGGCTGGTTCGCGCCCAAGGCGCTCAACCTCGTGGCCACCGCGATGGCCAAGAAGCCCAACAAGAAAGTGTGGAAGCGGGCCAAGGACCTCTTCACCGAACTGCAGGCGTGGAACGAGGCGTTCATCGCGGGCGAGCAGGCGGTGAAGCTCGACCCGACCGACACCGAGCTCATCAACGACCTCAAGCAGCTGACCGCAGCGCGCGCGATCCAGCAGGGCGGGTATGGCGAGAGCCCGTCCGCCGAGGGCGGGTTCCGCAAGAGCGCGCGCGAGCCCGAGGCCGCGAGTTCGGGAGCAGGCCCAGCCGGCACCGGGGAGAGCGCCCTCGAGATGCGCCGGAAGGCATACCAGGAGAACCCGCTCTCGTCCGACAACGTGCAGCTCTACGCGCAGGAGCTCCGCAAGTCGGGCGACCCTGATCAGGAGAAGCTCGCCTACCAGGTGTACATGCAGGCGTGGACCGCGCTCAAGGAGTACCGCTTCAGGCAGGCCGCAGGCGAGATCAAGATCGCCCGTGCGCGCCGCCAGCTCGCCGCGATCGAGGCCAAGGCCGTCCAGAACCCTGCCGATGCGGCAGCTCAGGCTGATGCCGAGAAGGCGCGACGCGCCGTGCTCGAGCTCGAGATCGCCGAGTACAAGGACCGCGCGGCCGCGTACCCGACCGACCGTTCCTTCAAGTACGAGATTGGCCGCATCATGGCGGAACAGGGCAAGGCCGAGGAGGCGATGCCCTACCTGCAGCAGGCCAAGGAGGAGCCCAAGCTCCGCATGGCGGCCGCGCACCTGCTCGGCCGCTGCTTCGCCGCCGAGAAGTGGTTTGCGGAGGCCGTCGAGGAGTACAAGGCTGCGCTCTCCTGGGTCGACCCGAACCAGTCGGAGCGCGAGCTCGAGATCCGCTACGAGCTGATGCTCGCGCTCATCGAGCTCGCACGCGCCGAGCGCAGCGTGCAGAACGCCAAGGACGCGGCCGACATCTGCTCGGCGATCCTGCGCAAGGACATCGGCTACCGCGACATCCGCAGCAGGCGCAAGGAGCTCGATGCGCTCGTGAAGGAGCTCGCGTGAGCCGAGGGCGCGACGCCTCCACAGGCGCCGTCGCCGTCATCCCGGCCCGCTACGCCAGCTCGCGCTTCCCTGGGAAGCCGCTCGCCGCACTGACGGGCCGGCCGCTCATCCAGCATGTCGTCGAGCGCGCACGCATGTGCGCGGACATCTCGCGCGTCATCGTCGCGACGGACGACCTCCGGATCCACGACGCCGTGCGCGACTTCGGATGCGAGACGATCATGACCCGTGCCGACCACCCCAACGGCACCAGCCGCATCGCTGAGGTCGCGCAGCACCTCGACTGCGAGCTCGTCGTCAACATCCAGGGCGACGAGCCTGAGCTCGAGCCCGAGCTCGTGGAGCGCGCCATCGCGGCGCTCCGCGCCGACCGGGAGGCCGTCATGTCGACTGTCGCGAGCCCGTTCGGCGACGGCGAGGACCCGACGAACCCCAATGTGGTGAAGTGCGCCGTGTCGCTCAGGGGCCGTGCCCTGATGTTCTCGCGCAGCCTGATCCCGTTCCACCGCGATGGCGCGATCGCCGAGGAGTCTGGCGAGGCTGCGCCGGCGCCTCCCGCGCGGCCTCTCAGGCACGTGGGGCTGTACGTGTACCGCCGCACGTTCCTTCCGACGTTCGTGGCGCTCGAGACCACGCCTCTCGAGCTCACCGAGAGCCTCGAGCAGCTGCGCGTGCTCGAGCATGGCTACGCGATCGCCGTCGCGCCCGGCATCTCGCGCGCGCAGGGCATCGACACGCCCGAGCAGTACGCCGCCTTCGTGGCGCGCTGGCGCGCGGCGCAGGGCTGAGCGCGCAGCGAGCTAGCCGCGGATCGCCTTGGCCCACCGCTCCGCGCGCTCGCGGCGCCGCGGATCCCGGTCGCCCGACGCGATCTGGTCGATGCGCTGCAGCGCCGCGGTCGCCTTCATGCCCGCAAGCGCCTGTCCTGCCGCATCCGCCGAGGCGCGCTCGGGGTCGTCAAGCATGGCGATGAGCTGCGCCACGACTGCCTGCCGCGCATCAGCCTCCGTCTCCGGGGGCGCAAGCTTCGCCCACGCCGAGATGGCGCGTGGACGCATCCTGTCGAAGTGGCCGAGCTGGGCCAGCGCGCCGACCGCGTCGCGGAGCGCGGTCATCTTGAGTTCCGCAGCGGCGTCGATCGCGGCGAGCCGCAACCGCTCGTTGGGCGAGGGCGATGCCAGCATCGCGGACACGGCCTCCGCGACCGCAGCCTCGTCAGTGACGGACTTGCGGCATGCGTCGTCGCGCTTGGCGATGTCCGCCAGTCCGGATAGCGCGGCTGCGCGCGTCGCATAGCCAGGATCGCTGCGGGCCACGGCGATCAGCCAGGGCAGTGCCTCTGCGCAAGGCTGGCTCGATGACCACGCGTCAATGATCGCCCGCCGCACTCGCGGGTCTGCCTCGCGCGGCGCGCCATCAGCCGCGAATGCCGCGAGCGCCGCGGCCTTGACGAGCCCCTTCGCCTCAGGCGAACCCATGCCCCCGAGCGCCGACGCGGCCTCGACGCGCTGGGT
>VERO01000062.1 GCA_018882625.1 Phycisphaerales bacterium
CCGGTTCACGGCGATCCGAGCGTCCGAGCGTTTCCGGGGCAGGGTGGCCCTTTCCGCACTGTCCGGCCCGCTCCCCCGATCCGCGATCACAAACGCGAGCGCGCGAAACGCCCGCCACGACGCCCCGCGCGGGCCGATTCGGCCACGCCGCCAGTCAACGAAAAGGCCCGCCTCGACTTCGAGGCGGGCCTTGAACTCCCCCAGCTGGACTCGAACCAGCAACCTGGCGGTTAACAGCCGCCCGCTCTACCATTGAGCTATAGGGGATTGAATCGGCAAATAGTAACCGAGGGGCGAGGTGCGTCAAGCGCGGTGGCGCTGCGCATACCGTTGCGCCATGGAAGTTTGCGCAACGACGTCCGGCTCCTCCGACTCGGTGCCCGGCGCACAAGGTGCGCTGCCGATCACGCCCGGCCGATACGTGCTTGGTACCGACCCTGTCGAGCGCGGTCGCCTCGAGCTGCAGCACAACCTGTGGCGGCCCGCACTTCATGAGGCGCTCGTGCGCGCGGGCGTCACAGCCGGCGCGCACGTCATTGATGTCGGTGCGGGACCAGGCCTTGCCACAGCTGACCTGCTCCATGCGGTGGGACCGCAAGGCACCGTGCACGCGCTCGAGCGCTCGCCAGCCTTCGTCGCGGAGCTGCAGCAGCGCTACGCCGCCGATTCGCGCGTCACTGTGTCTCAAGTGGACCTCGTGGAGGACAGCCTGCCTGTCACGCCCTTGACCGTGGACGCATCGTGGTGCCGATGGGTGGCCATGTTCCTTCCCGGGCATGGGCCGGAGCACCTCGTGCGCCAGCTTGCGCAGGCGATTCGCCCCGGTGGCGCCGCGATCTTTCAGGAGTACGTGCACTACCAGACGTATGGCCTTGTCCCGTTCGACCCCGACATCCACTCGTTCCACGAACAGGTGATGCGCAGCTTCGCTTCAGGCGGCGGACAGACGAACATCGCCGGTCGCCTGCTCCGCGCACTCGCGGACAGCGGCTTCGCCATCGAGCACGTGCGCACCATCATCCATGCGGCACGGCCGCAAGACCCGTTCTGGCAGTGGCCCTCGAGCTTCCTGCGCATCTACGCACCGCGCCTCGTGGAGCAGGGGCTCGCCGACGAGGCATGGCTCGCGCGCGCACTCGCCGCGCTCGACCGCGCCGAGCGCGACCCCGCATCGGTGTTCACTACGCCAGCGGTGCTTGAGATCGTCGCGCGGCGCCTCGCGCCATGACCGACCGCGCGACGCGCTGGCCCGCCCATGCGATCCGCGCGTCCCTCTGGCTAGGTCAGCCGATGCGGTCGAGCCCACCCATGTGCGGACGCAGCACGTCGGGGATACGCACCGAACCATCAGCCTGCTGGTGAATCTCGAGCAGCGGGATCAGGATGCGCGGGCTCGCGAGCACCGTGTTGTTCAGCGCGAAGGCGTGACGGATCTTGCCATCTCCGTCGCGGTAGCGCAGGTTGAGGCGGCGGCACTGGTAGTCCGCGAGGCGGCTCGCCGAGTGCGTCTCGCCGTACGCGCCCGTGGGGCGGCCGTCCGGGCCATCGTCGCCGCGGCCAGGCATCCAGCACTCGATGTCGATCATGTCCTCGTTCTTAACGCCGAGGTCTCCCGTGCAGCACTGCAGGAGGCGGTAGGGGAGCTCAAAGCGCTGCAGGATCGTCTCGACGAATCCGATCATCTTCTTGTGCCAGTCGCGGCTCTGCGCGTCATCGGCCTCGCACACCACCACCTGCTCCACCTTGTCGAACTGGTGGATGCGGTAGAGCCCGGCCGTGTCCTTGCCTGCGGCGCCCGCCTCGCGGCGGAAGCATGTCGACACCGTCGTGTACCGCAGCGGCAGCGCATCGAGCGGCAGGATCTCGTCCGCGTGCAGGCCCATGAGCCCAACCTCGCCCGTGCCTGTGAGGTAAAGGTCATGCCCTGATCCTCGCGCGCTCTCTGCGATGTGGTACGCCTGCTCGCGACCGGCGGGGAAGAATCCCGTACCGACCATGCACTCCTCCTTCACGATCACCGGAACGCCGGTCGCGGAGAATCCGTTCTCCTGCGTCATGAAGTCGAAGGCGTAGCGCAGCACGGCCTGGTGCAGGCGCATGCCCATGCCCGTGAGCACGTAGTGGCGCGTGCCCGACATCTTCACGCCACGCTCGAAGTCTGCAAGCTTGAGATCGCGCACCAGCTCAAGGTGCGTCTTGGGCGCGAACCCGCGCTGCGCCGCAAACGGCTTGGACGCATCGAAGCCCTTGGGGTTCCAGGTGCGCATCTGCACGTTGTCCTCGCTGCCGGCGCCGCGCGGCACATCATGCGCAGGAGGCTGGGGCACCGTGAGCAGGATTGCCTGCCACTCGGGCTCGATGTCATTGAGCATCCGCTCCGACACCGCGATCTCGTTCTTGAGCTTCACTGGCCGGGCCTCAAGCTCCGCAAGCTCCGCCTCGAGGCGCTCGCGGTCCGCGCCCTGCGCGGACTTGAGCTGCCCCTTGATCTTGCCCATCTGCGGGCCGATCTCCTTGCTGATGCGGTTCTGCTCCGCGCGCTTGGTCTCGATCTCCGAGAGCAGCTTGCGACGCTGCTCGTCGAGCGCGGTCAGCCGGTCAAACTCGACGTGCATGCCCTTGGCGGCGGCGCCATCTCGGAAACGCGTGGGGTCCTCTCGAAAGGCCTTGATGTCGATCATGGGCGCGGCAAGGCTACCGCGCATGCGGTGGGGCGCGTCGGGTCGCGGCACGCCGCGTGCCGCACGCCGCGTACCAGCGCTCACGCGCCGCGTTCGCGGTAGTTGGGCGGTGCCGCCCAGCGCATCTTCGACAGCAGCGTGCCCCAGTAGCTGCCGTCCGGGTTGCCCACGAGCTGCGACTTCCTGGCATACCGCACGATGTCCACGCGGTCGCCCGTGCGCAGGATGATGTTCACGTGGCCATCGATCACAAGCGTGGTGCCCTCGTTGGCGCGCACCACCTCAATGGAGATGCCTAGGTCGCTCGGTACCACGATCGGCCGGAACGCGAGGCTATGCGCGGCATTTGGCGTGACGACGAATGCCTCCACGTCGGGGTGCACGATCGGGCCGCCTGCACTCACGTTGTATGCCGTCGATCCTGTTGGGGTCGCGACGATGAGCCCGTCGCCTGAGATGTCCGGCCCGACATCGCCGCCGAACCTCAGCCGTGCCTCGATCATCCGGTACGGAGGTCCTGATGTCACGACTGCGTCATTGACGGCGATCTCAGGCTCGACGGCAGTTCCGTCCGCGCGCCGCACTCGCACCTGCATCACGATGCGCTGGCGCAGCATCGGCTCCGGACCGAACACCATCGCCGCATGCCGCTCGAGGCTCGCAGGGTCGAACTCGGCGAGGAACCCAAGCCGCCCCGAGTTCACGCCCACGATCGGCACGTCGCGGTCGATGAGCCTGCGCGCGATCGCGATGAAGGTGCCGTCTCCGCCAATCGCCACGGCGCG
This sequence comes from Phycisphaerales bacterium, assembly GCA_018882625.1. Lineage (GTDB taxonomy): Bacteria > Planctomycetota > Phycisphaerae > Phycisphaerales > SM1A02 > ZLKRG44. The sequence continues at coordinate 3,467 of VERO01000062.1, forward strand.
GCAGAACTCGACACCAGCGGGAAGCGGCGCATCCGCTGTCGGCATCTCGCCGACGATCTGCGCGTGCGCCGACACGATGCGCCGCACGTCAGGCAGCGCCTGCGGCACGCCAGGCCTGTCCGGGCTCGCGACCAGCAGCACGTCATTGCACGCGCGCGAGGGCGAGGCAGTGCCGGCTGTCTTCGCAGGTGGCGAGCCCATCACGCCACCAGGCCCTTCGTCAGCTTCATGAACGCAGTCTCGAGGCTGACCTGCTCCTGCGTCAGCCGCGCGACGCGGAATCCCTGCGCGATCAATCGGCTCGGGATCTCGCTGATCGGCAGGCCCGAATCCGGATCGAGGGTGAGGTCGATGCGGATGATGGATTCCTCGCGCGCCAGCGCCACCTTGCGAATGCCCTTGACGCGCGCAAGCAGCTGCGCCGCCTCCTGATGCCGCTCATCGACGACGACGTGGATCACGGTGCCGCTGCCGGCCTTGGCCATCAGCGCCGCCACAGATCCCGCGTACACCAGCTTGCCCTGCTCCACGATGCCCACCTCGGTGCACAGCTCTGCGAGCTCCGACAGGATGTGCGACGAGATCAGGATCGTCTTGCCCATGCGGCGCAGCTCCTTGAGGAGCTCGCGCATCTCGATGCGCGCGCGCGGGTCAAGCCCGGAGCTGGGCTCATCCATCAGCAGCACCTTCGGGTCGTGCAGCAGCACGCGCGCCACCGAGAGCCGCTGCTGCATGCCGCGCGAGAGGCCATTCACGTCGGCCGTTGCCTTGTGCACCAGGTCGGTCAGCTCGAGCACCTCGCCAACCACAGTGCGCCGCCTCTCGCCGTGGATCCCGTAGCACGCCGCAAAGAACTCGAGGTACTCGCTGACGAGCATGTCCTCGTACGCGCCCATGAAGTCGGGCACGTATCCGATGATCGGCCTGATGAGGTGGTTCTGGTAGCCGACCACCTTGCCGTCGACGCGCGCCTCGCCCCACGTGGGCTTGAGCAGCGTCGCCAGGATCTTGATGGTCGTGGTCTTGCCTGCGCCGTTGGGGCCGATGAACCCGAAGCACGAACCCTGCTCGATCGTGAGGTTGAGGTTGTCGAGCGCCGTGAGCTCGCCGTACTTGCGGGTGAGGTTGACGGTCTCGATCATCGCCATGGCGCCCTGCGGTGAAAGCCTATCTCGCCTCAGGCGCGGCAAAGCGTGCATCTGTCGGCAGGGGGAAGACGCACCGCACCACGACGAGTCCGCTCGATGGCGGCCTGTCGCCGTCGATGGTGATGGGGACGGGGCACTCTGCGGCGTCCAGGTAGCCCCACACGATCAGGCACGGCCGCGTGAGCCACGGCGAGAGGTCGATCCCGCGTCCGAGCACGCGGCTTGCGCGCACCGACTCCGCCGCGTTCCCTACGCCAAGGTTCGCTCCAGGCGAGCTTGTGCCAGGAGGCGCGCTGCGCACGTACTGCGGCGGCTGGAGCATCTGGTACAGGCCGAGCATGTCGATGAAGAGTCGGTCGCGGTCAGCAGCGATCATCCCCGTCATGCGCACGCCGAAGCGGTCTTCGATGAACGGGTCCGCATACCGCTTGGCGATCCCGTCCGCGATCGAGCCAAGCTCGGAGCGCAGGTCATCCGGGCCGCCAGGGAAGAGCACACTGGCGAGTTCGATGGGCGTGCCCGCGGGCCACTCGGGGATGATGGCGAACTTGCCGAGATTCGGGATCGCGGCGCTGGGCTCCACCAGCGGCAACGCGCGCGTGGCAAATCGCGGAAGCGGCGCCCTGAGCGGCGACACATAGAGCAGCCGCACGTCACGCAGCGTGGCAGGCAGCGCGTGCGACAGCACGCCGCTCAGCCGCACGCGTGGCGACGCACCCGGGATCACATCCTGCACAAGCGGCCGCGCATCGTCAGCGGCGGGGAGCGACCCCCATCGCGCATCCACAACACCGAGCCACGATGCGGACAGCTCCGTGCTTGTGGCGCGCGCCGGAAGGTTGAGCGTGGCTGGCGCATCGAGCGGGACGCTGTAGCGCGCCGAGTCGGGGAACCGGTCGATGCTGCCCATCGGGGGCGGAGACCACGTCGAGATCCAGTTGCGTACGGGCGCATCGCCCGCGATCGAGACTGGCGTGCGGCCGTAGCCGGGCAGGAACGCGCTGAACCACACGCTCGCGCGCTGGTAGACGGGCTCTTCGCGGCGCTCCTGGTCTGCAGGCCTGCGCACCGCATCAAGCACCGTGAGGTGCTGCACGCGCGTCTGCGTGGAGCGCGTCAGCCCTCCGATGGTCCATGCGCCCGCACCGAACACCAGCGCCGTGACCGCAAAGGCCACCCATGCATGCCGCTCCCATCCTTTCCACTTCAGGAACGCGAATCCCGCCGGACCGGCGACAAGCCAGTACGTCAAGAAGAGGCCAAAGGCGCCCAGGATGCCGAGCGCAGCCTGCCCCCGCATGCCGATGATGCTCGACACGAGCTCGCCGCGACCGAGGTCAGTTGACGCTGACGTGCCCTCAAGCAGGCGCCCTGGCTTCGCGTCGCGCAGCGCGTCGTACTCGGTGGTGGTCAGCGCATCTGCGCGCCGCGCGAGGATGCGGTTCCAGAAGATGTCGGCCTGCGGAAGCCCACCGGGCTGCAGCGCACGCCGGTGCAGCGCGTCGACATCGAGACCGAGCACGGTCACCTGCCCGTGGCCCCAGGTGCGCTGCACCGCAAGTGTCGCGCCATCCAGCGAGCCCTCGCGCGGCTCGGGCAGGCCCGTGGAGCGCGCGCGCTTGACAGGCATCAGCACGAGCGGATCCCATGCGGTTCTCGCTGACTTCGTCTCGCGGAACACCACCAGGGGCGTGGTCGCCGAGGGGTTGGCCAGCTGCGCCGACTTGCTGATGATCGGCATCAGGTCCTTTACAGGCACCGCATCGAGCCGATCTGCGCGCCAGTCGGGCATGAGCGCGCGCAGCGGATGGTCCGATGCGGTCACCACGCCCCATGGGTCGCCTGTCTCGGGCAGCACAATGACGAGGTTGCCGCCGCGCAGCACCCACTCCTGGATGGCGCGGGCCGCATCGCCGGAGAGTGCAGCGGGGGACCCCTCGGTCCATATCAGCGTGCCAAATGATGCAAGACCTTCCCATCGATCTGGCATGTCCGCGGGACGAAGCCCGCGGCCTATCGCCGTGATCGAGTTCATCGACGGGATGTAGGGAGTGCCGCCGTAGGGAGTCGCGAGCGCATCGAGTCCCATGCGTGCCTGGCCGAGTACGCCGATGAGGTCGTGCTCCACCTCCACGCCAAGGTTCGGCTGCTCCGCCGATCTGGGCGAGATTCGAGCCGCCGCGAGCTCGCGCACGCGCGCGCCGCCGCGCTCCTCGTACACGCGCACCACCATCACCGCGTCATCGAGCATGCGAGCCTGCGATGCAGGCGGCAGCTGCGCATACATCCACGCGCGCGTCATGGATCCGGGATCGACCACGATCCGTCGCTCGTGCTCGGCGATGTCGCCCTGGCCGTCGCGCACTTCCCACACCAGCTGCGCCGGCGTGCTCTCGTCCACGTCGCACCGCACCGTGAAGCGCGCACCGACCCAGTCGCCGGGGCGCCACATGCCGCCGGCGCCGAACCACTCGAGCGTGATGCCATCCTGCGCGGTCGCGGGCGCCGCAATCGCCGCAACTGACGCCATCGCCGCAGCAGCGCACGCACAGCACGCCGCGCGAGCCGCGAGATGTCGCATACGCGCCATCGCGCCCACGAGCCCGCCGATGCTGGATCGCACCGTGCGCATCACCGGCGCATCAGGCCAAACTCGTGGAGCATCGCGGCGTGCGACAGCGTGCCGTTGAGCAGGCACCGCAGCTCGAACTTCTCGTTGGGCGAGTGCACGCAGTCGTCGTCGAGCCCGAACCCCACAAGAAGCGCATCTGCGCCGGTGTGCGTGCGGATCGCGCCAACCGCGGGGATGCTGCCGCCCGACCCGATCAGCGCCGCATCGCGCCCGAACACGCCCTTGAGCGCACGCTGCGTGGCGCCCAGGAACGGGTTGTCGTCCCGCACGCTGAATGCAGGCGCCGCGCCGAACTCGGCGAGCTCGTACGTGCAGCCATCCGGCAGCCGGGCCTCGACAAACGCGCGGATTCCCGCGAGCACCTTCGCAGGTTCCTGGTCCGCCACAAGCCTGCACGAGAGCTTGGCGCTCGCATGCGATGCGATCACGGTCTTCGCGCCCGCTCCCGTGTAGCCGCCCCACATCCCGTTGACGTCGCAGGTGGGCCGCGACCATGTGCGTTCGAGGGTCGAGCGTCCCTTCTCGCCGAACCCGGACTTCAGCCCGATGTCCCCGAGGAACTCGCTCTCCGGGAACTGGAGCGACGACCACTGCGCCTTCACGGGCGCGCTCACCTCGCGCACGTCGTCATAGAAGCCTGGAATCTGAACCACACGGTTCGCGTCGTGCAGCTGCGCAATGATCGACGCGAGCACGTTGCATGGGTTCGGTACCGCACCGCCGTACATGCCCGAATGCAGGTCGCGCGACGGACCGTGCACGGTGATCTCCACGTACACCAGTCCGCGCAGCATCGTGGTGACCGCAGGCGTGTCGATGTCCCACATGCCCGTATCGCTCACGACGCACACGTCTGCGGCCAGCATCTTCGCGTGTGCCTTCAGGAACGGCTCGAGGCTCGCGCTGCCAGACTCCTCCTCGCCTTCGAGCAGCACAGTCACCGGGCACGGCAGCGTGCCGTGCACATCGCGCCACGCACGGAACGCCTCGATGAAGGTCATCACCTGGCCCTTGTCATCCACGGCGCCGCGGGCCACCACGCGCTTGCCCTTGGGGCCATCGACGATCGTGGGCTCGAACGGCGGGCTCGTCCAAAGATGGAGCGGGTCCGGGGGCTGCACGTCGTAGTGGCCGTAGTACAGGATGCGCGGCCCGTCCCATCCTGGGGGACCCTCGTGCGTCGCGACCACCATCGGATGACCCGCGGTCGGCATCAACTGCGCATTCAGCCCCGCCGAGCGCAGCTGCTCGACGCACCACGCGCCGGCCTGCGCCGTCTGCGCGTTGTGGGCGGGGTCCGCGCTGATGCTCGGGATGCGCAGGAAGTCGCACAGCCGCTGTACGGATTCGGGATGCGCTGCCCGAACCCGGTCGAGCACGCGCGTCAGGGTGTCGCTCATCGCGGGAAGGGTATCCCGCCGCGCAGCCATCTTGCGGCATCGCCGAGCGCCCACGCCACCAGCGGATCGCCCTGCGCGCCGCCCGCCTGGGCGTTGTGCAGCATCGTCTCTGCATACATGCGCCCCTCGACGCCGCCGAGCACCAGAAACGCGTGGATGCCCCATGGGCGGTTCGTGGCGTTGTCGGGCTGGGTCCATTCCAGATGCCAGTCCACCGCAGCCTGGAGCCGATCCCGCCACCACGCATCGCGCGCCGCCACCCGCATGAGTGCATGGATCGAGCAGAGCTCCCCTTCGGTCCACGTCTCGATCGTGTCGCGGTCGCCGTGCGCAAGGAGCGGTCCGGGCGCAGTCTGGCAGATGTCCCGAAGCGCGCGCTCCAGATCCGACGGCAGTTGCGGCGATGCCTGCGCGACGGGGGCGCATCCTGAAGAGGCATCCATACCGCCCACAATCGACCAGATCCGGCACTCGGGACGCCGAGCGTCACCCAGCAGCGCGGGATCGGGAACCGCCGTGAGGCAGGGGGGCGCCGACGACTCGAGCAGCCTGATCCACAGTTCTGTCCACGAACGATCCTCAGTGTGATCAGACATTGCGCACTCACGCTAGCACCTCTCGAATGCAGGGCTACACTCCGAGAGACGATGGCGACGCCCGTGCAAGCATCCCGACTGGCCGTGCGCCGATGCCGCCGCTGCGGCGGTCCGGCTGCAGGTCGGGCGGGGCGCTCCTGCGCGGCATGCGGATGCGACTTCAGGGCTCGTCCGCCAATGTCCTATGCCCAGATGGAGGGGCTTGAGGCCGCCCCAGATGCTGCCCCCGAGCGCCCTGAGTGCCCTGTGCCCACCGACGACATGATCGGCCGCCGCCTGTGGGTGGCCTTCGCCGTGTCCTTGCTCGCCATACTGGCGGCAGGCATGGCGGCGTCATTCGTGGCATGATGCGCGCGACATGAGCGAACCCCACTCCTCGCGTCGGGTGACCGTCGACTCCATCGACCTGCGCCACGCGCTGATGTTTCCGCGCATCATGGGTGCCATCGCGGCGGGCCTGCGCCCTGGCCGTGTGTTCATCGCCTTCGCGATGATCATCGTGCTCTCGGCCTTCGGCAGCGCATGGGACGCCGTGATGCCCGCATCGGTTTCGCCTTCAGGCCTCTTCGTCGGCAAGCTCGACGAGCGCTCGGAGAAGGCCTCGCGCGACCTCATCCGTTCGCAGGTGGTGATGCGGCTGTCGAAGGAGCGGCTCGGCGACGCGGACCCTGACAGCGTGTCGGCTGCGCAGGCGCGTCGCATGCTCGAGGCCGCGGTCGCCGCAGGCGATGACGTCGCGAAGGATCCTGCGGCGGTCGCGCGCATGTCGGCGGCGATCGAGGCTGCACGGCCACGCGGTCCCTTTGAGGCGCTGCGCGACGCAGTGTCGATGCAGTGGTTCGCGCTCGTGCGTGCGATGGTGTCGCTTGACCCTGGCGCGGCGGGTGCCGCACTCGGCGGCATGGTGTTCACGATTCCTGCGCGCCTCTGGAGCGTGTCACCGGTCTTCTGCATCGCCTTCGGATTCGTCGCCGCATCGCTCACGGGTCTCGCCGCGGGCGCGCTCGCGCGCATGAACGCGTTCGACCTTGCGGAGGCGGGCCATCCCACCGTGATGGATGCGCTTGGATACGCGCGGCGCCGCATGCACGCGCTGGCGATGGGTCCGGTGCTGCCCTTCGGCATGGCGGTCGTCTGCATGGTTGTAGCCACCGTCATAGGGCTCGGGACCGCGCTGCCCGTGCTCGATGTGATCAGCGCCGTGCTTCTTCCGGTATCCCTGGGATTTGCCTTCGTGGCCGTGCTCTGCGTGATGGTGGTGGCCTTCGGGCTGACGCTCTTCGCGCCAGCGGTCGCGTGCGACGGCGCCGATGCGGTCGAGAGCGCGCAGCGCGCCGGCGCATACCTGCTTGCGCATCCTCTTCTTGCGCTCGGCTACGCGGCGGTCGCGATGGTCGCACTGGCGATCGGCACCGTGATGGTCGACTACGCGCTGACGCAGGCCTGGAACTGGACATTCGACGCGTACGCCGTGCTCGGCGAGAGCACGCCCGCACGGACCGCCGGCCGCTTCATGTTCCTGGAGTCGGCGGCCCCCGGCGTGGGCGTGCCCGATGGCCTCTCCGCGCGCATCAGCGCCGGAGCGCTCGGATTCTGGCGTACGGCGCTGTGCGGGCTCGAGGGCGCAGCGATCATCTCGATGACGGTCGCTGCATCGA
>VERO01000340.1 GCA_018882625.1 Phycisphaerales bacterium
GCCTCGAACTCCGGCGCGCGGTCGAACGCAGAGGGTCGATCGACGCGCCCCGGCGGCAGCGCGGGCTGCGCCGGATCCGCAGGCCCCGGAACGCCGATGAGCGGCTCAGGCCAGCTCCGCGCGCGACCTGCGCCCGCGGAACGCACCGACCGGTCGCGCTCGCTCACGCTCAGCGCGGGCATGCCGTCGAGCAGCACCCCAGCCCGGATCACCGCCACATCAGGCCCTGCGAGCTCGGCGCGGCGCTCGGGCGGGTAGGCGTCGATCGCTGACGCGAAGATGCGCGCGCCGTCCTTCAGCGCCACCTGCACTCCCCCATCCGCCTGCGCACGCGCGACGTCGACCTCGCCAAGCGTCGCGTCGGCCCCGATGCCGCCCGGGCGCTCCGCGAACGTGACGCGCAGCGCATCGCTCCACATCGTCTGCGTGCCGTCGGTGGCCTCGACACCGCCCGTCGCCAGCAGCGTGCGCGGCGTCGCCTGACGGCTGTCCCCGGCGGCGCGCTGCGTCAGCGCAAGGTCTACATGGCTGGCGCGCAGCGCCAACGAGGGCGCATCAGCCAGCAGCACCTCCTCGCCGTCGATCGTGACATCGACATCGCCGGGCGACGCAGGCACAGGCGAGCCGGGCGGCAGCGGATCCATCGTCAGCCGGCCGGTGAAGCGGATGACGATGATGTCCTCGGCCTCGGCGGCCGGAGGCGGCGGCGCCGCCGCGAGCGAGGACATCGCAAGGGCCGTATGCAAGGGCAGCGCGACCACATGCCCCGCCACGGCGCGGTCGCACGCATCCGCACGCCGCGCGACCGAGCGCGACAGCAGGTCGCTCTCGAGGGTCATCACGATCCGCAGCAGGTCGCCGCGCGCATCGGCGCGGCCACGCGGCGAGTAGCGCGTGAGCTGCACGTTCTCGTGGAGTTCAAGCCTGTAGAAGCGCGCAGGCGCCGTGGGCGCCGGCTCGAAGATGCTGCACAGCATGGCCTCCTCGTCCCCCGCTCCGAGGGCCGCGGCGGCCTCGACAGCGTGTCCGCGGGTGGAGTGCGGCAGCCAGGCTCCAGCGCCACGCGCGGTGCGCCGGACGCCGCTCCCGGCCATCCTGCGGCGATCGATCACGACCGGACCCAGCGCACGGTCGACCACCAGCCGCTCGATGGTGCGCGTGTCCTCGCCGAGCAGCAGGTCGAGCCCCTCGCCGTCGAAGGTCAGCATGTCCGTCGTCAGGCGGAACGACTGCTCGCAGGTGATCTGGTTCAGCGTCGTGTCGAAGTCCAGCTGCGGCGTCTCCAGGATCGCGCTCGGGGAGTCGTTCGCCAGATCCACTGTGGCACCGGGCTCAGGCCTGAAGAGCCGGATGACCACCTCGCCCGTGAAGCGCCCGGACTCGAGGGCACGGTTGGGCACGTGCACGCGTCCCGCGTCGGCGCGCAGCGTCGCCACACGGCCGTCGCTCAGGTAGAAGACCGCACGGGGCTCGAGCATGCTGAGGTACGCGCCAGGCTCCGGATCGAGCTTCGTCGCGCTGTACTGCTGCTCAAGCCGTCCGCTCGCGTCAGCCACCTGCACCCATGCGCCGCGCTCGAGCGCAATCGATCCGGGCGCACCCGGCCTGCGCGCGCTCTCTCGTTCGGCATCGGACAGCGGCGTGGGCTCGACCATCGGCACGGCGGGACCGATGCGTCCCTGCCGCGACGAGGGTGCGCCCCGGTCCATGCGCGCCGCGATCCACAGCATCGCCGCTGAGGCCACCACCGCAAGGATGACCGGGATGGTGCGCCGCATCAGGTGGAGCGAGTGTACGACCGGCCGCGCGCGAGCCGCGGCGCGCGCTCACGCGTACCACGCGGGAAGCGCCACCACCGCCAGCAGGTCGTACGCGGCGTGCGCGCCCACTGCGATGCCGAATCCCCGCATCACGTACAGCACGCCGAAGTATGCCCCTGCGCCCGCGAAGAACGTCGCGCGCGACCAGTCGATGCCACCCCCAGCTGCGCCCAGCGGGTGGTAGGCCGCGAACAGCGCAGCCGAGATCGCGATGGAGATGCCGATGCCCCACCGCTCGCCGATCCGCATCGCGTCCACGAAGAGCGTGTGCAGCAGCGAGATCAGCGCCATCCTGAAGATGAGCTCCTCGTAGATGCCTGCGCCAATGGCCAGGCTGACCTTGCCGAGGGCGCCAAGCGCCTCGGGACCGGCGACGGCCGCAGCCGGCGACGCCTGTGCCCACGCGAACGCGCCCATCGACTCCCATGCCGCACCGGACCGGGCGATCGCCTGCGCGAAGACCGCCAGAGGCAGCGCCGCCAGCGCGGACTCGACGGCCATCAGCCCGACGGTCGGAAGGTGCAGCGACCAGGGCCGGCGCGAGAGGAGCTGCCACGTCACGAGCACCACCAGCACGGCCACAGCCGGAAGCGCCATGACCATGACGTGTATGCCGACGGCATCGAAGAGCCGCAGCAGTCCCTCGTGCGCACGGTTGGTGAT
>VERO01000341.1 GCA_018882625.1 Phycisphaerales bacterium
GCATCGATGCGATCTCCATCGCAGGCCGAACCAGCATGAGCGCTCCCGCAGCGATGAACAGGCAGGCCGCAGCCGCGAACCAGCGGGTCTTGCCCTTCCACATCTTGGCTCGGAGGTTCGCGGTCGGCGTGAGGTTGATGCTGATCTTCGAGAGGCCGAGGCCCTGCAGCGCAAGGCCGTAGGCAGTCGCGAGGTTCACCGAGTGCTTGGCGAAGTCCGCAGCCTCGGGGCCCTCGACGCGGATGCGCTTGAACTCGTCAAGGCGCTGCATGTCGATGCCAAGCTGCTGAGACAGGAACTTCCTCAGGCCAGGGATCTTGAGCGTGGAGCCCACGCCGAGCACCTGCTGGATCGGGGTGTCGCGGTTGAGCGTCTCGTAGTAGCCGCGCGAGCGCCGGATCTCCTCGACCAGCTGCTCGAAGACGCCCTTCATCGCCGCCATCAGCTGGCGTGCGTTCTTGTGCGTCGCGGCCTCCTGCTTGAGGCGCTCCGCGCGTGAGTAGTTCACGCCGCGCGCGCTGAACGCCTCGACGACGGCCTCGGTGAAGTGCGTGCCGCCGAGCGGGAATGTGCGGATCCAGCACCGCCCGCCCTGCGCCACCACCACGTCGCTCGCGCTGGTGCCGATGTCGACGACGGCCAGAGGGGACGCATCGTCAGCAAGCTCGAGGTCGAAGCTGACCGCGTTGAACAGCGCGAGCGGGCTGAGGGTCAGGGCCTCCGGGAACAGGCCGCACTCGGCGTACAGCGCCATCCGCTGCGCGAGGCGCTCCTTGGTGATCGCGAAGATGCCGACCTCGACCTCAGGGCTGTCCTTCTGCTGGAAGGTCTGGTAGTCCCACTCGACCTGGTCGATCGGGAAGGGAATCTGCTGCGCAGCCTCGAACTTGACGATGTCCGGGATCTTCTTGGGCTCGACCGGAGGGAGCTTGGCGAATCGCGCAAACGCCATCTGGCCCGGGATGCTGACCACGATCGGCTCCTTGCCCAGCTTCTCGGAATTGGCCTGAACGAACTGCCCCAAACCCACCCGGATCATCCCATCCACGTCGAGATCCGGGGTCGTCAGGACCTTGGAGTACGGGATGACGGCGAAGTCGGTCACGACCACGTCATTCCCGTCCCGGACCAGGCGGACTGCCTTGATCGCGGCAGTCCCCACCTCGATGCCCCAAGCAGCCTTCTTCAATGCCATAGTCGGGTCAGTCTCCTTGCCTTTGGTGCCGTGGTTGGGGGCGGCGGACGGGCCGTTCAGGTCGTGTGATGCGCGTTCGGGGAGCGGGTCCGCAGGGGTGCGCAATGATAAAGGCGATCGCGGCCAACCGTAGTGATCCCCTTCATATACGGATTGGAACTGGTCGGGGGATGCGCCCTCCCGCTACCCTTGCCGCATGGCGTCCATGGATCCCCAGAATCCGCATGAACAGGCGTCCGCTCGCCCGCACGACGCCCCCGAATCGGGCTCGGGCGAGTTCGAGTCGCCCGCGCCCATCGGCATGGATGGCGCAGGTGGCGTGCCTGCCGAGGCGGCCTCCGAGGTGCCGGGCGCGCCATCTGAGGCGGTCACCGACCGCCCGAGGCCAACGCAAACCCGTTCTGCCGTTGACCTTTCGCTCGAGGCGGAGATCGAGGCCGCACTCGGATCATTGAGCGTCGAGGATCTGCTTGACAGCTCCCCCAAGCGGGTGCCCCTGCACCGCACGACCGGCGGGCGGCAGATGCGCAGCGGCCGGGTGATGCAGGTGCGCGACGGCGACGTGCTCGTCGAGTTCGGCCCCAAGCGCCAGGGCGTCTGCCCGGTGGCGCAGTTCGAGACCCCACCTGAGCCCGGCACCGAGATGGAGTTCATGGTCGAGCGGCTCGACCCCTTCGAGAACGTGCTCATCCTGTCGCGGCCGGGAGCGGTCACGCGCGCGGAGTGGGGCACGCTGGACATCGGCCAGGTCGTCGAGGCGCGATGCGTTGGCGTCAACCGCGGCGGCCTCGAGATGGAGGTGGCGCACCACCGCGCCTTCATGCCCGCGGCCCACATCGACATCCGGCACATCGAGGACACCTCGACGCTGATCGGCGAGAAGTTCCCGTGCATGATCATCGAGCTCAAGAAGGAGCGCGGGAGGATGGTGCTCTCGCGGCGCAAGGTGCTCGAGCGCGAGCGCGACGAGAAGCGCAAGGAACTCCTGAACTCGCTCAAGCCCGGCCAGCGCGTCACCGCGACGATCGTGTCCGTGCAGCCGTACGGCGCATTCGCCGACCTCGGCGGCATCGACGGCCTGATCCCCATCGGCCAGCTGGCCTACGAGCACATCAAGCATCCCTCGGAGGTCGTGAATCCGGGTGATGTGGTCGAGCTCAAGGTGCTCCGCGTGGAGAAGGCAGGCAAGAACTCCAAGGTCACGCTGTCGCGCAAGGGCCTGATGATCGATCCGGTGGTGACCGCCCTCGAGTCGATCTCTGCGGGCAGCACGGTGCAGGGC
>VERO01000063.1 GCA_018882625.1 Phycisphaerales bacterium
GTGCGGTGCCACGTCGCCGCGCCGGTGCCACGTGGATGATCGACAAGTCGCTCATGGTGTGGAACTCCCTGCCCGCCGTGGCGATTGCGCTGCCCGGTGCCGCGTGCTTCCGCATCGAGCGCGACCCGCGCGACTGTGCGATCAGCATCTTCCTCTCGAACATGCATCCGGAGACGATGGGCTGGAACCAGGACCTTGAGTCGATCCGGCGTGTGATCGCGATGGAGCGCGCACTGGTGCCCGACGCGCTGGACGCCTTCGGCATCCCGCATGTGTCGATCGTCTACGAGCAGCTGGTAGCCCACCCGAAGGCGTACATGCAGGAGTGCCTGAACCTGATGGGGCTTCCGTGGGACGATCGCGTGCTGAGCCCTCAGGACAACACGCGCACCGTGCACACCCTGAGCCACGAGCAGGTGAGAAAGCCGATAAACGACTCGTCGATCGGACGCTGGAGGAACTACGCATTCGCCTTTGACTCGTCGTGGGACATGCTTGTGGCGTCTCACGAGGCGCGGTCTCGGGCAGAGGATGCCCGGCTCCGGGGTCATCCAACTGCTGGCCACTGAAACTGGATCCGCGCCGAACCGATAGCCGATCCGCTAGGATCGTGCCCATGCGGCGGACGCCCTCGGCCATCGCTCTTGTGCTCGCCTCGCAGGCGTTGGTCTGCGCCGGGGTGGGTGGCTCTGCGTCAGCCGCTGAAGCCCCTCAGGACGCATCTGGCGGGGGATCGGCTGCTCTGAGCGCCGGGTCCACGGGTGGCAGCACCGGCGGCTCCAGCGCCTCGGCATCACAGTCCAACGCCCTCGACGACATGGCGCGCCGGCTCGAGGCCCTCGAGAAGCGAAACTCGCAGCTGCAGCAGGAAGTTGTCGACCTGAAGGCCGAGTCCGGCGAGCGCTGGCTCACCGAGGAGCGCGCCGCCGAGATCCGAGGCATCGTGCAGGACGTGCTGGCTGATGCGGGCGAGCGGTCAAGCCTGCAATCCTCCGGCATGACCGCGGGGTGGGACGACGGATTCTTCCTATCGAGCCCCGATGGCCGCTTCCGGATGAACATCTCCGGCTTCTCTCAGGCACGCTGGGTCTGGAGCGAGATGCGGCAGTCGCTGCCAACGCCGCCGGGTGGGACCCGGTTTCCCACCAACCTCACCGCGACCGGATTCGATCTGCCGAACACCCAGCTGTGGATCGATGGCCACATCCTCTCGCCCGATGTGACCTACATGGTGAAGGCCCGGTTTGGCAACGAGACGCCAACCGGGTTCGATATCCAGGCGCAGGGTCAGCCCGGCGGATTTGTGCAGTATGGCGATGGCGGCCAGCTCCAGCTGATGGACGCATGGGTACGCATCGCACTGACCGACGAGTGGTCGTTCCGAGCCGGTCAGTTCCGTTCCCCCTACAGCCGCGACTTCCTGGTGCTCGAGCAGTACCAGATGGCTGTGGCGCGCTCAGTCATCGCCGAGCACTACTCGATCGGGTACACGCAGGGCCTCGAGCTTGAGTACCTGTCCGACGAGATGCGCTGGCGCCTGTCAGTCAACGACGGCGGAAACGACTACCTCTTCGGACCCGTGCAGGTTGTGGGTTCGCAGCCCTGGAATTCGCCATGGGACGACCAGCCCGCCAAGTGGGCTGTGACGAGCCGCTTCGAGTGGAAGGGCGCCGGAAGCTGGCGGCAGTTTGACCAGTTCACGAGCCCAGAGGGCACCGATCCGGGATGGCTCTTTGGAATCGCGTTCAATCTCCAGGGATCGAACCCCACGGAGATCATTCCGGGTGGCAACCTGACGGGCGATCTTCCCAACTCCAGCGGGCAGGCCAACGACTGGTTCGGCGTCACCGCCGACTACACGATGCTGCTAGGCGGAGCTTCGCTCTACGTGGCCGGGTACTGGAACTACATCAGCTCTCATAGCGCGTCGTACCTCAACGGAGTGCCGCCTGTGAACTACTGGGACATCGGCAACACCTACGCCATGGGTGCCCAAGTCCAGTTCGCGGGCTACTTCGCGCCAAAGTGGGAAGCATTCGTGCGATACGAGTACGGGTACGCCAACAACAGCGACCCCTGGATCCGTCCGGCCAGCGGCGCGGGTGCAGGCACGATCATCCAGTACACGCAGGGGCAGTCGCACCTGTCGATCGCGACGGTCGGCGTGAACTGGTACATCGACGGCCAGGACCTCAAGGTCAGCGCCGACTTCGGCTATGCGTTCACGCCGGTCGATCCCGCATTTGCGACGCCGCAGATCGGCTGGCGCGGGTCGGAGTCCGACGAGTTCGTGATGCGCGCGCAGATCCAGCTGATGTTCTGAACTTCCGGGCGGTCCTGAGGGGTGCTTGGGGTGAGCTGCGTGCAGGAACCGCGTGCCAGCCGTGCTTGATCTGACCGCGTCGAACGCCCATGTGCTTCAGTTACAGGACTCATAGACGCCCTTCTCCGATTGTTCAGATCGCGTGAGGGTGTGTGAAGAAGTGTGAAGGTTGTGTGTGTTCGCCGTTCAGATGAGCAACTTCTGAACCGCCGGCATCTACGTTCGCGCCCGTCATGAGCCCTGTTGTTGCCAATGCGTGCGTCTTGATGGCCTGTGGAGCCCTTTGGGCTTCGGCGGCGTCGGCGGCAGAGCCTCCCGCTGGCGCGGGGGAGGTCGTGCCCGCACTCGCGCAAGATGCGGTCTACGCGAGAGGACCGAGTTCTTCCGACGCAAGCGCCGCCGCTCCCCGCAACCTCCAGGACGAGATCGCCGAGCTACGGGCCAAGATGGCCGAGATGGAGTCGCGCCACCAGAACGAGATGGCGTCGCTTCGTGCCGAGTACGGGGATCGCTGGCTCACGGAGCAGCGCGCCGAGGAGATCCGGGCGCTGGTGCGTGATGTGATCTCAGACGCCCAGGCGCGCACCAACCTGAAGGGTCAGGCAGCCACCGCGGGATGGGATCGGCACTTCTTCCTCGCCAGCGAGGACGGCAAGTTCAAGATGCAGATCCGCGCGCAGATCCAGGCGCGATGGGCGCTGACCGACCAGAACATGGGGACTGCCGCCGGGGCCGCGCCCGGCTCCCCGAGCGAGCCCACATCGTCGGACAACACGTGGGGCTTCGAGTTTCGCCGCATGAAGATCGACTTCTCGGGGTACATCATCGATCCGTCGTGGACCTACGAGCTGCAGCCGATCTGGAACCGCTTCCAGACCGCTACGGCGTCGAACGCCGCGCTCGAGAACATCTTCATCCAGAAGGAGCTGGCCGAGGGCCTCAACGTGAGGATCGGCCAGTACAAGGTGCCCTTCAACCGCGAGGAGTTCATCACGAGCACGATGCAGACGGTCATCGAGCGTTCGCTGGCGAGCGAGATGCTGACGCCGAAGTTCTCCCAGGGACTGATGGCGGACTGGCGCACCGAGCACTTCCGCCTGCGCGGGTTCTTCGGGGATGCCCTGCGGGCCAATGGCTCTGGCGTGCAGGTCTCCCGGCTCGCGCTCAACCAAGGCACTGCGGGTGCGCTGGCCAACTACAACGGCGGCTTCAACCAGCCCATCGCCTCGAACCCGGTCAACTACGCGATGTCGACGCGTGGCGAGTGGCGCATCGCGGGTAACTGGTCGCAGTTCAGGGACATGATGGGCACTCCGGACGAGGACTTCGGCGTGCTTCTTGGAGGCGCCTTCATGGCGCAGAGCCTCCGTCAGATCCCGGCGACGACGGCATCGAACCCGATCAATCCGATGAAGAGCATGTGGGCGGCCACGGCGGACCTCATGCTTGAGTGGCCCGGCTTCCACATCTTCGCTGCGGGCATCTACCGGCGCGTCAATCTTGTGGACAGCATGATGACCCGCGACGGGAGCATCGATGACGGGATGGACCAGTGGTCGGCCATGGCGGAGGCTGGCTACTTCGTGTCCGAGGACCTCGAGCTCTACAGCCGGTACGAGTGGGGCGACAGCGACAGCAACAAGTTCCGGACCTTCGCGGGAGCCACCAACGCCAACGGGGAGCAGCTCTCGATCCTGACGGTCGGGCTCAACTGGTTTCCTGAGGGCTCGAAGAACCGCAACCTGAAGTGGTCTGCAGACGTGGGCTTCGGCTTCACCCCGATCGTCGACTGGGCCAACAGCGGCGCCGACTGGATGGTGGACTACACCAACAACGGCGGAGGTAGCAATGACGGCCAGGTGGTGATCCGCACCCAGATGCAGCTGCTGTTCTGAGCGGGTTCTGGCGGCGCGTTTCGCGGTCAGGGCGGCGGCGCGACCCCGGTAGGATCGCGCGATGGCCATGATGGCAGAGGCGGAGACGGCGCGCGCAAGCGTCACTCGGATCGAGGTGAGGGCGGCTGATGGCGTTGGAGACCCACGCGGCGCCGCGCTGCGCGCGCGCATTGCCGCGGCTGGGCTTGGCGTGCCGACGCGCGTAGCGCATGTCGCCGTGTACCTGATCCGGGGGCTTGATGACGCTGCGGTCGCTGACCGCGTGGCGCGGGAGCTCCTTGCTGATCCGGTGACGCAGCGGGCGAGCGTGACGGCGGCTGAGGCTCCAGGTACCGGTGCGGGTGCGCGCGGTGGGGCCGGCGCAGCTCATCGTGACGGTGGAACGACTGCTCGCGCCACGTGCGCCGTCGAGGTGCATCCGCGTCCTGGCGTGATGGACCCCGCTGCGGAGAGCGTGCGCGCGGCGATCGCGGCGCTGACTGGAGCCGATGTCGAGGTGCGCACCGGCGATCGGTACGAGTTCGATGGGATGGATGCCGTGGCCGCGCGCGCCGCGGTCGAGTCGCTCGTGGCGAACACCGTGATTCATGCGGTGCACGATGGTGCATACCACCCTGCGGATTTCGTGCGCGGCACGCCGTACCAGCTGCGCATCCGCGAGGTGAAGCTCATGGGGCTCAGGGACGCAGAGCTCGAGAAGCTCTCGCGCGAGGCGCACCTGTTCTTGTCGCTCGATGAGATGCGCGCGGTGCAGGCGGAGTACGCGCGCCTTGGCCGCGAGCCGCGCGAGATCGAGCTCGAGACGATCGCGCAGACGTGGAGCGAGCACTGCGTGCACAAGACGCTCAAGGCGACGGTGCGCTACAGGCCTTCGGGGCCTGATGCCCTGGTCGCAGCAACCGCCGAGATGCGCCCGGGCCACGAGCCTCAGGCCGATGGGTCGGTCATCATCCGCAACCTGCTCAAGAGCACGGTGGCGGCCGCGACCCATGAGCTCATCGGCCGTTCGCCGATGCTGCCAGGCCCGGGCGTGGACACGCAGGCCAAGCCGATCGACTGGTGCCTCTCGGTGTTTTCCGACAACTCTGGCGTCATCGCCTTCGACGAGAGCGATGCGGTCTGCATCAAGGTGGAGACGCACAATCATCCGAGCGCCATCGAGCCCTATGGCGGCGCGGCGACCGGCATCGGCGGATGCATCCGCGACGTGATCGGCACTGGCCGCGGCGCGAAGCCGATTGCGGCGACCGATGTCTTCTGCGTGGCGCATCCTGTGGGTACGCGCGTGCCGCGTGGATGCCTGCCTCCGTCGCGCGTGCTCCCGCATGTGGTCGCCGGCGTGCGCGACTACGGCAACCGCATGGGCATCCCGACGCTATCGGGATCGGTGTGGTTCGACGACCGCTACATCGGCAACCCGCTCGTGTACTGCGGATGCATCGGCATGATGCCGCGCACGCATGTGAAGGGGCAGGTGCTCGACGGCGACGTGATCGTCGCGGTCGGCGGGCGCACGGGCCGCGACGGCATCCACGGCGCGACGTTCTCGAGCGCAGAGCTGACGGACACGCATGCCGACGAGTTCAGCCACGCGGTGCAGATCGGCAACGCGATCACCGAGAAGACGCTGCTCGATGCGATCCTGGTGATGCGCGACGAGGCGGGCGGATGCCTGTATCGCGGGCTGACCGACTGCGGCGCTGGCGGATTCTCGAGCGCGGTGGGGGAGATGGGATCCGAGATTGGCGCGGAGGTGCACCTGGAGCGCGCGCCCACAAAGTACGACGGGCTTTCGCCCACGGAGGTGTGGATCAGCGAGGCGCAGGAGCGCATGGTGCTGGCGGTGCCGCCAGCGGCGCTCGCTCGCGTGCGCGCGATCTGCGCAGACCATGGCGTGGAGTGCTGCGAGCTGGGCACGTTCGGCACGCCGTCGCGCGAGATCATCCTGCGCTGGCACGGCACCGAAGTGGGCCGTCTCGACTGCAGCTTCCTGCACGGCGGCATCCCGATGCCCACGCGCGATGCGGCATGGGAGCCGCTGTGGGCGCGCGAGCATTCGGGTCTCGCGGGCGCGGTGGCGGAGGGTGGCGAGATTCCGCGTGTCGGTGCGGCCGAGTCGATCGCCGACGCGCTGCGCGCGCTGCTGTCGCACCCCAACATCGCCAGCAAGGCATGGATCATCCGGCAGTACGACCACGAGGTGCAGGGCACGAGCGTGGTGAAGCCGCTGGTCGGTCCGGGTGCGGGCGGTCCTGGCGATGCGTCGGTGATCGCGCCCAAGGCCGGATCAGTGCGCGGTGTGGGCATTGCGTGCGGGCTTGCGACCGGGCTTGCGGCGGACCCCTACGTGATGGGGTTGGCTGCAATCGACGAGTGCGTACGCAACCTGGTGTGCACGGGTGTGGATCCATCGCGCATCGCGATCCTCGACAACTTCTGCTGGCCTAGCTGCGGCGATCCGCGCAACCTCGCGTCGCTCGTGCGCGCAGCGGAGGCGTGCTACGACGGCGCGAAGGCGTACCGCACTCCGTTCGTGAGCGGCAAGGATTCGCTCAACAACCAGTTCGTGGCCGAGGGCGGGCGCGTGATCCGCATCCCGCCGACCTTGCTGATCACGGGCATGGGCATCGTGTCCGACGTCACGCGCTGCGTGACGATGGACGCCAAGGGCGCGTCGAGCGGCGATGCGACTGTGCTGGTGATCGTCGGCGAGACGGGCATGCACCTCGGCGGTTCGCACTGGTCGCTGGTGGCGGGGATCGACCGCGATGCGTCGCTTCCGATGCCTCGTGTGGACCTTGAGCGCGGGCCTGCAGTTGCGGCGGCGGTGGCGAAGGCGATCCGGTCTGGCTTCGTGCGCAGCGCGCACGACCCGAGCGAGGGCGGACTGCTGGTGGCGGCTGCAGAGATGGCGTTCGCGGGCGGATGCGGACTGCGCATCGACCTGCGCAAGGTGCCGCTGACGCGCGTGGCGCGCGCCGCCGCGGAGCTGGCGCATGGCGGCTCGGGCCATGCTGGCGCTTCGGGCGGCGCGGGCGGCGCGACCGGTGTGCACACGCGCGCGGTGGCGTTCGCGGAGGACCCATCGCGCTACCTGCTTGAGGTGCGCGAGCGGGACCTTCCCGGGCTGCGCGATGCGCTCGGCGACGTGCCGCATGCGACGATCGGCCGCTTCGACGATACGGGCGAGCTCGTCATCGATGGCGGGTCTGCGCCCGAGCGCATCGGCATCGACGCGCTGCGTGCGGCATGGGAGTCGTCATGGCAGGCATGATCGCAGGATGCGTTGAGTCATGGACCGCGGATCTGGGCATCGCACCAATGCACACGCGAGGCAACGATGGGCACGCATGAGCTGAAGGCACTGGTCATCACGGCTCCTGGCATCAACTGCGACGGCGAGCTCGCGCATGCCTTCGAGGCCGCGGGTGCGCGCGCCGAGCGCGTGCTGCTGTCGGCGCTCGCCCGCGATCCCTCGCGGATCGCGCGCGCGGACCTGATCGGGTTGCCCGGTGGGTTCAGCTTCGGGGACGACATCGCCGCGGGCCGCATCATGGGCGCGCTGATGCGACGCGAGGTGTATCCGGCGCTGCGCGATGCGGCGGCGCGCGGCGTGCCGATGATCTGCCCGTGCAACGGATTCCAGATTGCGGTGCAGGCGGGGCTTCTGCCCGGGCCGGCGGGCGCGGCGCGTTCGAATGGTGCGGTGGGTGTGAAGGGCACCGCAGGCTCGACGGTGCCGATGGGCGCAGCGTGGCCCGATGAGGCCGCACCGGCGTCTGTGGCGCTGCTGCAGAACCAGCGTGCGCGGTTCGTGGACCGCTGGACGCGCGTGGAGATTCCCTCTGGCACCGTCTGCGTCTGGACCCACGGCCTCGACTGCGAGGCACCTGACGACATGCTGCCGAGCGCGCACGGCGAGGGACGCTTCTTCACCGATGCGGCCACGATGGCGCGGCTCGAGGCGGGCGGCCAGATCGCGCTGCGCTACTCGCGCGACGAGAACTTCAATGGCTCGATGGGGGCGGTCGCTGGAATCTGCGATCCATCAGGTGTGATCTTCGGCCTGATGCCGCATCCCGAGCGGTGGACGCGCTGGACACAGCACCCCACGTGGACTCGCCTCAGCGCCGACCAGCGGCAGCGCGAGCCGCTGGGCCTGCGGATGTTCAGGCAGGCGGTGCAGTGGGCCCGGACTCGGGAGCTGGCGCCAGCCGCGAGAGTTCCAGCAGCTGCCCGGGGCTGAGCTGCTCGGGGCGCATCGTGCGCGTGACGCCCTCGGGCCACGCGACCGCATCGCCGAGGATTCGTCCGAGCTGCTTGCGCCGCATCGAGAAGACGCGGTGCAGGAACGCGGAGAGGCGTTGGGTGTCGATCGGGATGCGGGGCGCGCGCGGCTCGATCGCGATCATGGCGCTCGTGACCTTCGGTGCGGGCCAGAAGCACCCTGGGGGAAGCACCGAGATCATGCCCACGTCCGCGAGCAGTGACGCCATCACGGAGAGTGCGCCGTATGCGTCGCTCGATGGCTTCGCCATAAGCCGGTCGGCCACGTCGCGCTGGATCGTGACGAACTGCCCGCGGCATGTGGGCCAGTCGCACAGCAGGTTGAGCATCAGTGGCGTGGCGGCGTGGTAGGGGAGGTTCGCGACAAGCGTGAACGGGCGTCCGTCGAGCGCGGCCGCGATCGCCGGTGAGATCGAGTGCTTGCCGGCGAGGCAGTCGCCCTCCACCAGGGTGAACGCCTCGTGCGCCGGAGGTGCCCCATCGGGGCGGGGGAGCTCTATCGCACGCGCAGCCTCGCTCGTGACGATCGCGCACATGTCGCGGTCCAGCTCGGCGGCGATCACGCGTGCGCCGGCCGCGATCAGCGCCACCGTGAGCGCGCCCGTGCCAGGACCAATCTCAAGCACGGTGTCTCCTGGGCGGATGCCGGCACGCTCCACCAGCTTGCGGATCTGGTTGTGGTCGTGGAGGAAGTTCTGGCCCAGCGCGTGGCGGGGCGCGATGCCGCGCGCGGCGAGCAGCGACTTGATGTGCGAGAGGGTCTGCACGTGGCGTTGAGGGGGCTGTCCTGCGCGCGAGTTCGGGGCAGGCTCGTTCGTGCGCGCTTGGCGCGTGCCGTGTGGCAGGCTCAGCGCGCCGTGGCCTCCGCGCGCACCTCGCGCAGCACGGTGACCTTGATCTCGCCGGGGAAGGTCATCTCGCGCTGCACCTGCTCCGCGATGCGCTTGGCGATGATGTGGGCGTGCGCGTCGTCGGCCTTCGCCGCATCCACGATCACGCGCACCTCGCGCCCTGCCTGGATCGCGTACGCCTCGGTCACATGAGGCTGCGCCTTGGCGATGCCCTCGAGGTCGCGCAGCCTCTTGATGTACATCTCCATCGACTCGCGGCGTGCGCCCGGGCGTGCGCCGCTGATCGCATCGGCCGCCATCACGATGGGCGTGTACGGCGTGGTGGTGGGGATGTCGAGATGGTGTCCGCCGACCGCGTTCAGCACGGCCTCGCTGCGCTCGCCGTACTGCTTGAGGAAGTCCATGCCGATGATCGCGTGGCCGCCCTGCACCTCGTGGTCCATGGCCTTGCCGATGTCGTGCAGGAAGCCGGCACGTCGCGCGATCGCGCCATTGAGGCCGAGCTGGTCCGCGATGAGCTGGCACAGGTACGCGACCTCGATCGAGTGGCGCAGCACGTTCTGGCCGTAGCTGGTGCGGAATCCGAGCCGACCCATCGTCTCGACGACCTTGGGGTGAAGGCCCGGGACATTGGCTTCGACCACAGCCTCGGAGCCGAGCGTGTTGATCCGGTCGTTCACCTCTCGGCGTGCGTGCTCCACTGCCTCCTCGACGCGAGAGGGATGCACGCGCCCGTCGGCGACGAGCTTCTGCAGCGCCTCGACCGCAATCGTCTGGCGGACGCGGTCAAAGCAGCTGACGGCGATCACGCCCGGCGTGTCGTCGATGATGATGTCGACGCCGGTGGCCTTCTCGATGGCGCGGATGTTGCGTCCCTCGCGGCCGATCAGGCGTCCCTTCATGTCGTCGCTTGGGATCTTGACGGTGCGCACGATCGAGTCGGCCGCAGTCTGGCCTGCGTAGCGCTGGATCGCCTGCAGCGTGACCTCGCGCGCCCTGTCGGCTGCGCGTGACTCCGCCTCGGCGACGAGCTTCTGCTCGATGGCCGCCGCCTCGAGCTCGCTGCGCTCGCGCGCGTCCTGCAGCACGAGCTCGCGTGCCTGCGCAGGCGAGAGCCCGGCCACCTGCGCGATCCGCGACTGCAGCGCGGTCCGGTCCCGCTCGAGTGCGGCCAGGCGCTCGTCGGCTTCCCTGGCCCGCGCCGCGAGCGACTGCTCCTGGGCATCGAGCCGCGATTCCCGCTCGGCAATGAGCTCGAGCTTGCGCTCGAGGGTGTCCTGGATGCGCTGCGCGCGCTCCTGGCTCTCCTGCATCCCCGCGAGGGCAGACGCGACCTCGCGGTCGACGGCTGCGCGGCGCTCGCTGGCCGCGCGCTCGGCTGCGAGCTCCGTCTCCTTGGCGCGG
>VERO01000064.1 GCA_018882625.1 Phycisphaerales bacterium
GGCGAGGAAGCATGGGGTTTGCCTGGACCTTCGCAGCTGAGACGGTGATCGACTTGGCAAGACGGTCGGCCGCGCGGCGCACGCGCTCAGACTCGCTGGCTTCGGGCACCTTGTAGTAGTCCACCAGGGTCTGCGGCTCACCCTCACCCACATTGAGGGGCCGCACCACCACACCTTGCAGGAATGACGGGCTCTGCACGAGCGCCACGTAGTAGTCAGTGGAGGGGTCGTCGCCACGGCCCACATTAACCTGACCCTCGATGATGGCACCCATTCGGGAGGACATGGCCGATGACTGCGACGGAAGGAACTTGGCCGTCGCCGTGAACACGGGGGTTGCCAGCAACATCATCACGATGGCCACGGAGGTCACGAAGCCCGCAATGCCCACGATCCACCACCGTTGCCGCAGCAGCGTGTTCACGATGGCCAGCACCCTGAAGGGCTGCTCGTCGACGAAGTCGTCGTCGGACCACGCCTGTGGCGCCTCGGTCCTTGGCCGCGCCGGCTCCGGTGTGGCCTGCCCTGTCTCGGTGGGCTCGCTCAACGCTCCGCCCCCGCCACCGAACGGGTGGTGACCACGATTGTGGCGCCGGCTGGAATCTTCGGGTTAAAGCCCGAAGACCCCTCCTTGCTCAGCATGCGGCCATCGGGCAGGATCACCACCACCCTGTCAAGATCTGCGTTGGGGGTGAATCCGCCGCACACTCCGATGTAGTAGCCCAGAGGCGCATCTTCGATGTACTGCACCAGGGCCGGCTTGGCGACGGAGCCCTTGATCTCGACGATCTGCATGCGCTCGCTCTCGCGCACGAGCGGCACGTTCACCACGGTGCCCGGAAGCAGAACAGGGTCCTGCCCCTTGCCCACCACCTGAGCGGCATTGTTGGGGGCCACCACCACCACGCGGGCGGTGTCTGCGGTGTCCTTGT
This sequence comes from Phycisphaerales bacterium, assembly GCA_018882625.1. GTDB lineage: Bacteria > Planctomycetota > Phycisphaerae > Phycisphaerales > SM1A02 > ZLKRG44. Next base: position 933 of record VERO01000064.1, read on the forward strand.
AGCCGCCGCAGATGTTGATGTAGTCGGAAAGCTTGCTGCCAAGGGCGTGCTGCACCGCCATCGGGCGCTGTACGGCGCCAGTCACCTGCACCAGGCCTGAGCCTGCAGGAATGACGAGCTTGTCACCGTCGCGCAGCTCAAGGTCTGATGGGCCACCGGGCTTGGCGAGGGCCGCCACGAGGTCGATGGTGATCTCCTGGGTCGCGCTCGCCGCGCCGGGGTCAGTCGAGATGTCGCTGCTGGGGCGGATGAGCGCGGCGCCCTGAGGGAACGCCTCGGGGCGAAGGCCGCCGGCGAGCCGCAGCAGGTCGGAGAGTCGCGCGCCGCCCACAGGCACCGGGTAGTTGCCGGGGTACTTCACCTCGCCGCTGATGCTGGCCACATCGAGAGGCTCCCACCCGAACTTGTGGCGCACCGACACCTTGTCGGCTGCGCGCAGCGGGGTGCGACCCTCTGCCGTCATCGCCGACAGCGTGGTATCGATGGGCACCACGATCGACGTGGGCACCATGCCGCTCTGGCCATCTGCCGAACCCTCGCCAAGCGGACGCGCGATCACGGCCTCCGCGCGCACCGCGCTCGAGGAGAGCCCCCCCGCGAGCACGATGAGGTCCTCCACCGTCAGCCCCTCCGACATCGGGTAGCTGCCGGGCTTGTTGACGAGTCCCTCGATGCTCACGGTGCGCGCCTGCTGCAGCTCCTCATTGCTGTAGATGCGCACGACATCGGCATCTTCAAGGGGCATGTTTGCGCTTGGGTCGTTGGCGAGCAGCTTGCCCACATGGAAGGGGATGATGCGCTGGCCCACCGCGCCGGGCACCTTGCGGGTGAGGTGGCCGACCTCAAGGAACGTGGTCTTGGTGAAGTCGGGGTCCTGGAACCCGCCCCTCATGAACACCAGGTCGTAGAGCGTCATGCCCTTGGCGAGCACCGTGGGGCCGGACTCCTTCACGTGCCCAAGCAGCGTGACCGACTTGTCCTTGCCCGCGAGACCCCACGACGACTGCACGAACACCTCATCCATCTCGCGCAGCGGGAAGTTGAGGGCCGCGTCGTCCTTGAACGCGAACGTGCCGTCTGGGTTCTTGGTGTAGAGCCCCGCGAGCGGGAACGAGATGAGGCGCTTGGTGAAGTCGTCGTCGGTGCGGATGAGGTCCGCGCGGTCGAGGAACGCGTACTCGCGCAGGCCCTCGCCCTTGGCGATGAGGTCCGACAGCTTCATGCCGGGCTTCCACTCGTAGGTGCCTGCGCGCTTGATGCCCTCGCCGCCGATGGTGACGCTGTTGGTGCGCACCTGCACGTTCTTGCCGATGGTGACCTGGTCCTTGTCCATCAGGGGGACGTTGGCCTTTGGGTCGGTGAGCAGGTTCGTGAGGTCAAGGTCGATGTAGTTCTGGCCCTTGTTGGCCTCGGTGCGCACGAGCTGCACGTTGCGCAGGTAGGCATCGGGCAGGAACCCGCCCGCGAGCGCCACAAGCTCCTTGAGGCCCTCGTTCTCCTTGAGCTCGTAGGTCATGGGCCGGCGCACGAGGCCGCCGATCGTGACCGAGCGCTGCTTGAGCGGCACGATGACGTAGTCGCCCTGCGTGAGGCGGGTGAGCTTGGGGTCGATGTCGCCGCGCAGGAAGAAGCCGTAGAGGTCGACGGTGTCGATGGTGCCGTTGGTGCGCTTGATGCGCACCTCGCGCAGCGAGCCGCTGCGGCGGACGCCGCCGGCGTTGTTGAGCAGGTTGATGACGTTGGCGACGGCGGCGCTGAGGGGGTAGGCCCCCTGCGCGTTGACCTCGCCCACCACGTAGACGACGACGGGGCGGATCTTGCCCAGGCGCACGTCGACGAAGGCGGTGCTCTTGGAGGGGTCCTGCACGTTGATGTAGCCGCCGCGGATCTGCGACAGCGCGCGCAGGACCAGCGGCTGCAGCTCGCCGACGGTGACCCCGTTGGTCATGATGCGGCCGCCGCCGTCAGGCAGATCGATGAAGCCCTCGGGGGTGACCACGAGGTTCATGGTCTCGTTGAGCTCGCCCCAGATCGTGACGACGATCTCGTCGCCGGGGCTCAGGAGGTAGTTGGCGTCGACGGGGCCGTCGAGGATGGCCGTGCCCGTGCCGAAGGCGTCGTAGCCGAAGTCGGTGGGCGCGGCGGCGGGCGCGTCGGTGGAGAGCGGGGTCGGGCCGGCGGAGCCCGGGGCTACCGCGTTGGCTTGGACGGCGGCGGCGGGAGCGGGGGCGGCGGCGGCCGGTGCGGCTGAGGCGGCCATCGCGGGGGCGGCGGCGGCGGCCGGGGCGGTCGCAGCCGCGGGGGCAGCCGTCTGCGCGGGTGCTGGCGTCGCCACGGACATCGCAATCGCGAGCGCGGCCAAGACCCGGGTACCGATGTGTGTGAGGGTGTTCATCAGCAAGGTGCCATTATGGGTTCGGTAGGGTTCCCGGACAATGCCCCACTATCGGCGTTGTCGCGGTGGCGGATCCACACTACAGGGGTGCCCGAGGCGCGAGCCGGGCAAATCTGGCGTTCTGCCAGTGCCAGTTCTGCGGCAAACTGGCCCGCCGCCAGTGCCAGTTCTACGGCAATCTGGCGCCCGCCCCCTCCCCCCAGGTGCTCCCCCACCGCCGCCGCCACCCGGTCAATCTCGTCCTCGCGCAGCCCTGGGTAGCACGGCAGGCTGAGCACGCTGGCGCACCAGGCATCGGCGCCGGGGCAGGTTGCCCCCGAGGCCTGCCACGGACCTTCCTGCCGGTGCAGCGGCATCTCCCAGTGCACCTTGCTGCCGATGCCGCGTGCCGTGAGCGTGCGCTGGAGCCCTTCGCGGTCTGGCACCCGGATGCAGTAGAGGTGGTGCAGGGACGGCCCGCGCAAGTTGATGCCGAGCTGCGCGAACGCGCGGTCGTAGCGGGCGCCGATCTGCTGGCGCATGGCGATCCACTCGGGCAGGTGCCGCAGCTTCACGCGCAGCACGGCGGCCTGCATCTCGTCCATGCGCGAGGTCAGCTGCCGGCGGTCGCGGAGCTGGTCGTCGCGGCCGCAGAGGTCACGCATGGTCTGCGCGAGTGCCGCGTCGTCTGTGGTGACGGCGCCACCGTCGCCAAGCGCGCCAAGCGTCTTCGTGGGGTAGAAGCTCCACGCGGCGAGGGCCCGTGGCGGCGGCTTCCAGCCATGCGCGTGTGCGGCGTCGTAGAGCGCGGATGCGGGTTCGGCCGGCCTGGGCAGGCGCCCGTAGAGAAGGACGGGGACGAGCGGGGCCGGCGGCGGGTGCGGGGCCGGGGCCACAGGCGGTGCCGGCCATCCATCGTCATCCACATCGCAGATCGTGACCGTGACCCCCGCGCGGGGCAGGCCGATCGCCGTCAGCGGCAGCGTGTTCGACGGCACAGTGGCCGCGCGCAGGTTGAGTGCCGTCGCGGCGAGCGTCAGCGCATCAGTGCCGCTGTTGCAGGTGACGGCATGGCGCTGGCCGCAGAATGCCGCCCACTCCTCCTCGAAGGCTTGCGTCTGGGGACCGCGCAGGAACGCGGAACTGTCGATGCAGGCGCGGATCGCGGCATCGATGTCCGCGCGGATGGGACCGTGCGCGCGGGAGAGGTCGCAGAACGGGATCGGCGCGTCGCTCATGGTCTCCTCAGGATGGCGAGTCCGGGGACGGCGCTGCGGTCGATCTCGTAGGCCCATCCGCGCGGGAGCTGGTTCACGAACCAGCCGACACCAGTCTCCTCGTGCCACTCGGGGATCTCGTGCAGGGTCGCGTTGCTGATGAGCATGGTGCCACGCCGGCGCACCAGCGTCGCGAGCGCGTTGCCCAGGTGCGCCCATTCCTGTGGCGAGTTGCCGTGCAGGTCGCAGATGACCAGGTCGAAGGTGCGGCCGCAGCGCCTGGCGTATGTCACTGCGTCGTCGACCACGACTTCCACGGGCAGCCCTTCGAGGTTGGCGCGCGCACCGCGGTCCACGTGGTCGATGGTGGTGACGCGGCAGCCCTGGGCCGCGAGCACCGCCGTGGTGCGGCCGCGCGAGGTGCCCAGTTCGAGCACGTCCTTTCCGGCGAAGGCGGCGGCGCGTGAGGCGATCAGCCGCATCATGTCCTCTGGCATCGCCCAGCCGGGGATGCCCCACGGGCCCTCGCCACCGAGCCAGCGGAACCGGTCGATGGCGTCGCCGCCGACCCGCGAGAAGACGGTGCCCTGCTCGACCAGGCGATCAAAGTGCGGGTTGTGCCGCCGGAACGAGTGGCCGAAGTGGTAGCCCCACGCGCGCCCCTGGTCGCCCTCGAGCCCGAAGTCGAGCGCGGGCTCGAAGGCCCGGCCGAAAGGGAATTCGTAGAGCGGTATGGGCGCGGCGCCGAGCCTCTGGAACGTGGCGGCGATGACCCCCTGCTCGCACATGTCGTTGATGCCGTGGTGGCCAGCGGCCAGAGGCTGGTCATCGAGCACGTCGAGCATGGCGCGCATGTAGTCGCACCGAGGCGGCAGCGAGATGAGCCCCGAGTAGAGCTTCAGCGCAGGATCGATGAGCGCGCCGTAGCGGCCGTAGATGTGCGGGCCTTCCTTGTTGTCCTGCGACACCCGGAGGCGGTCGGTGCCTGCGGCCCACGCATCGAACCACTCCGGCACGCCGGTGATGACCATGTCGCCGTCGAGGATCCACTCGGGGCCTTTGGGTCGCACGCGGTCGGGGAACCATTTCCACCAGTAGCCGAAGTTCTCGCTCGCGCAGCCCGCGTCGTGGAGCCGCTGCGCGAGGGCCGGGTTGTCATCGGGCGAGATGCGCCGCCACTCGACGGGCTGCGCGGCCCACTCGAGGACTCGCCGCGCGCGTGCGGCGTCGATGCCCTGCGTGCAGAGGCAGTAGTCGACGCGGGCGCCGAAGAGCCGCGTGGCCTGGCCGATGGCGGCGCGGGTGACGTCGTCGTCGAGGCCGTCGCACTTGATCCAGCGGATGACGGGACGGGTGCCGAGCGAGAAGCGGCGCGCGGCCGGGGCGCTGCTGCTGAGCGCGAGCTCGCGGGCAAGGCGGAGGTCGTCGGCGGCGATGGCCTGCGCGCGGGTGGGCGGCGCGGGCGCGGCGGGCGGCGTGGGCGCGGCGGGCGCGGCGGGCGCGGCCCGCGCACACGCGCGCATGACGCCGGCGGCGAGGTTGCGGAGCGTGTCCAGCAATCTGCTCGAGTATCCCATGGGGTCGTGCCGCCGGGGGGCGTTGCTACACTTGCCCTTCTCTCACGGGCTGTAGCGCAGCTTGGTTAGCGCGTTTGACTGGGGGTCAAAAGGTCGGCAGTTCAAATCTGCCCAGCCCGATTCCCGACACGCCAGGCCGCCGACGGCCTGGCGGCGTCGTTTTTGCGGGGGCCGGGCGGATGTCGCACGCTCCCCATCACTGAGTGCGGGTATTGGGGCGTGCCGCAGCGGTCAACGCCACTTCTTGGGCCTGTGGAGCCGGTGTCCCCGCGGCGTGACCACGACATCCGGCAACTGCGACTTTCGCACCTTCTCCGGGCCAATCTCAAGGTATGCGTGGGCCGTTTGCCGCAGTTCCTTTGCGTAGCGACCTGGAGGGAAGGCCACCACGACACGACGATCAGGGAAGCGCTCGCGGATCATGCTGATGGGAGGCACAAGGTCGGTGTCTCATGAAACCAGCATGAGGTCCTCGCACGTTCCGTCGAACGCATCAGCAAGCATGTGGGACGCTATGAGCACGTCCGTCTTCTTCTCCTCGTGCCGGTACCAGATCGACTTACATGCGTGGCACGTCTGCTTCTTCTCCAGGAAGTGCCCAAAGTGCGTGCTGAGCAAGGGCAAGGTCGATAGCGCGTCGAGGTAAGTTGACTGCCGCACACGCTTCTCTTCACGCTGTTGATGGAGCGGATCGAGCCAGATGTGCCTTCGCAACCCGCTGTCACGAAGACCGAAGTACAGGTTGAATCCGTCGACGTAGGCGGTCACCCGCCGCTGAGGGATGCCGAGTCGCGAATCACTTGCTTTCATCAAATCCTCCTTGACATCCAATCGCGTCGCAGGGATAATGGGTTACCCCCTCGAAGATCGCATCTTCGACCCGACGCCCGGCAACGGGCGTCTCTTCATTTTTGGCTCATGTAGGGACCCTATCGGGATCGATGACGCCTGCGGCGGATATGGCCCCTTTCGCACTCCGCTGGGTCATCGACTGCCTCTGATCGAGGTCAACCATGCCCAGCGCGGCAACGCGCTCGTTCGGCGACCGCCCTCCGGCGGTCAGCCGTCTGCCTTGCGGTAGCCCAGCTGCACGCAGCGCTCGAGGCGTTCGACCTCATCGTCGCTCAGCGACGCGAAGGCGGACTTGCGCTTGGTCTCGGACATGCGCCCGGCGTTCTGCAGGTACAGCCGGATGAAGAGGTCGATGTCCTTGTCGGGCAAGTCGACAACGGCCTGCATCGCGCTCTTGGTGCGGTCGTAGTTCGCGAGGAACTCGAGCTCGTTCACGAGCACCGACTCCACCGTCTGCTCGACGAACCCGAACAGCATCTCCACCTGCACCGTCATGTCCGGGTAGCGGTAGAGAGGGCCAAGGTCATTGCGGACGTGCATCCGGCCGTCCTCGTCGAGCGTGTAGTCGGCGAGCCCCATGATGGGCCGCGAGAACGCCTCGAGCGATGCGTCGTACTCCGTAGGCCGCTCCAGCATGGCGACCGAGACGGGGAAGACCAGGCCAGCAGGGACGAATGCGCGACGCGTGAGGATGTTGTGGATCAGCAGCCGGTGCAGCCGCCCATTGCCGTCAGTGAAGGGGTGCACGAACACGAATCCGTATCCGATGGCTGCCGCGTGAATGACCGGATGCACGCCGGATGACGCCATGCGCGCATGGCTCTCGACGAGGCCCGACATCAGCGGGCTGACGTGCTCAGGCCGCGGACACACGTAGTGGATGCGCTCGCGACCGTAGTGCACGGTCTCGCCGATGTAGTTCTGGTCCGTGCGGTAGTCGCCCTCGCGGAAGCGCGCATCCACAATCTGGTTCTGCGCGGCGATGAGGCTTGGCTTGGCGCACAGGTCCTCCGTTGCGGCGGACCTCAGGAGCGCCACGAAGCGCTCGGTCCGGGTGGGGTCCGGCGTGATGCGCTCGATCTCGAAGGAAGACTTCGTCTCCTTGGTGTACAGGTAGCTCAGTGCCCGCCTGAGCAGTGCCGGCGGGTACGCGGCCATCAGGTTGCGGCTGCGCGCCGCGAAGTCCTTGCCGATGAACGACTCGATCGCCGCGGTCCGCCGGACCATCGGGCAGAAGTCGGCGCCACCAAGGAGGTTGTCGTTGACGCGCTGGCGGCGGACGCGGACCGGTGCGTTCGAGACGTAGTAGGCATCGGCGTCGATGAGGTCGATGTAGTTGCCGCGCGTCAGGTCTGGGATGGGCAGCAGCTGCCGGGTCAGCATCTCGAACAGGTGCCAGGCGCGGCGCGCGTACTTGCCCTGTGGCGCGCGGCCGATCCATGCAACGAGCGCATCAGGACCGATTGCGGGAAGGACCTGCGCGAGCAGCGCCAGATCGGTGCCGTCGTACTTGAGGGCGAACTCGAGGTGGTCGCACAGCTCATCTCCGGGCCAGTACCTCGACGGGTAGATTTCGGTGACTCCCGCGGCGGTGACATCGACCCGCTGGGTGTTCGAGGCCGCGACGAGCGACCGATGCCAAGGGGTGGGGACGCCGAGGCTGAGGCGCTCGATCAGCGCGGCATAGCCAGCCGGACGATGGGATTGGTGGGTCGGCATAGTCCCGAATAACTCTTACGATGCGTGAAAATCGATTACATATCGATCGTACGCCAGAAAAATGATTACCAAAAGAGCCGGCCTTGGGCGGCGTCGTTTTGCCGGGGGTGGCCCTCCGCAAGCTCCTGATCATCGACTGCCTCTGATCGAGGTCAACCATGCCCAGCGCCCGTGCCGTCCGTCACCGTCCCCCACATGCCGGGGAGATCCCTCGCGAGGAGCTCCTCCTCCCGATGGGGTGAGTTTGCCCGCGACTCTCGCGGCACGAGGGCGATCTCGCACATCAGGCCCTACAAGGCGGCGTCAGGCGCCTGTGCGAGGCGACACCCACCCCACCGTGCGATGCGCTTTGGTCGCGAATCTCGTTGGACGCTGAACACGGCGGTAGAGTGGGCGAGACGGGCAACATCCTGTCCGAACTCTCGTTCCAATAACGGATTCCCGTGAAGTACGCTCCATGACCAACCCAGACAGGCCGCACGAAGGCGAACTCATCCTCTACCAGACGCCCGAGGGCACGGTCCGGGTGGAGGTGCTGTACGAGGCGGACACCTTCTGGCTCAACCAGAAACGGATCGCTGAGCTCTTCGGGGTGGACGTGCGGACGGTGAGCTATCACCTGAGGGAGGTGTACGCATCCGGCGAACTCCCCCAGGAAGGAACCGTCCGAAAAGTTTGGAGAGTTCAGGCAGAGGGTGGGCGCGAGGTCCGGCGGGAGATTGAGTGCTACAACCTCGACGCGATCATCTCCGTCGGATACCGGGTCAATAGCACCCAGGCCACCCAGTTCCGCATCTGGGCCACCCAGACGCTCCGGGAGTTCGTCACCAAGGGCTTTGTGCTCGACGACGAGAGGCTCAAGCTCAACCGGCGGTTCGGCAAGGACTACTTCGAGGAGCTGCTCGAGCGGATCCGCGAGATCCGCGCGAGCGAGCGCCGGTTCTACCTGAAGATCACCGACATCTACGAGCAGTGCAGCATCGACTACGACAAGGACGCCCAGATCACGAAGACCTTCTTCCAGACCGTGCAGAACAAGCTGCACTGGGCGGTGACTGGCAAGACAGCGGCGGAGATCATCGCTGGCAGGGCTGACGCTGCGAAGCCATCGATGGGCCTGACGACGTGGAAGAATTCTCCCAGCGGAAAGGTCCTGAAGGGCGACGTGGCCGTCGCCAAGAACTACCTGATCGAGCGGGAGATCAAGGAGCTGGAGCGGATCGTCGGGATGTACCTCGACTACGCGGAGAACCAGGCTGCGCGGCAGATCCCCATGAAGATGGCAGACTGGGTGCAGCGGCTCGATGCCTTCCTGCGCTTCAATGAGTACGAGGTGCTGGCCAATGCCGGCTCCGTATCGGCGGAAGTGGCCAAGCGGCTCGCCGAGGAGCAGTTCGAGCGGTTCCGTGTGACGCAGGACCAGGCCTTCGAGAGCGATTTCGAGAGGGAGATCAAGCGGATACAGGGCGAGGGCGGGCGATCTCGCAAGGCGGATGAGGGCGAGACGCCCTGAGAGGCTGGGCCCAATCTGCCCAGCCCGGTTCCATGCGCCCAAACAGTGCCTCGATAAACTCGTGCTCGTGGTCACGCTCACTCAGGCAATCTCCGCCATAGAGAGCCGCCGCGCAGCCCTTTCGGAGCGCCACGTGCGCCGTATCGGCGTGTTTGGATCCGTGGCGCGCGGGGATGCGCGCTCGGACTCGGATGTGGACTTCCTGGTCGACTTCACAGAGGAAGGCGACCTGCTCGACCTCGTCGCCATCAAGCGGATCCTGGAGGAGGCGCTCGGATGCCCAGTGGACGTCGTGCCCTCCGGCGGCCTGAAGCCCGACATCCGCGAGGCCGTGATGCGTGAAGTGCGCTATGCCGCGTGATGATGCGGCGCGCATCCGCGACATCATGGACGCGGCGAGCCGCATCCATGGGAAGGTGTCGGAGCTCGATCAGTCTGCATTCGCCGCGAATGACACGCTCGTGCGGGCGGTGCTGTACGACCTAGCCGTGATTGGGAAGGCCGCGAAGGGCGTCACCGAGGCAACCCGAAGTCGCATGCCGTCAGTTCCCTGGTCGGACATGGCGGGG
>VERO01000342.1 GCA_018882625.1 Phycisphaerales bacterium
AGCGTGTACTCAGGGGAGTCGTCGGTCCTGCTGTCGCCGGCGGCGGAGGACGTCCATGCGATCCTGGTCGCGTGCGCATCGCGGCGGTCCGCCCCATACGCGATCGCTGCAGCGCTGACGCGTTCGCTGGGCGCCACCTCCGGCGACGTGCGTGCGCGGCGTGATGCGTGGATCGGCGCCATCCGGTCATGCGCGCGGACGCTCGAGCGCCGGGGCATCGACGCCGCTCTTGTGGAGCTGCTCGAGCGCCCGGTGCCGAACGCGCGCGAGGGGGAAGATGCCGGGCGCTCCGCCATCGAGCTGCTGCTCGCGCAGGCAGGCGGCGAGCGGCATGCGGTCGACCTTCAGCACATGCGCGAGCTGCTCGGCGAGGCGGAACGGACGGGCACGCATGGTGCGGCTGCGCTCGCGCACTGGATCGTCGCCAGCCGCGACGCCATCGAGCGTGCGGGTGGACGCGGCAGCGGCGACACGGCGCGGCTGCGCACGCAAGCCACGAGGGACGCGGTCACGCTGCAGACGCTCCATTCCTCGAAGGGACTCACCTACTCGCTCGTCTGCCTGCCGACGATTGCCCTCGCGTCGCGCCAGCAGGCGGACCTGCCGCTGGTGCGTGCGACGGAGGCCGATGGGCACGGCGGCGTGTGTCGCATCATCGACGTCGGATCGCCGCGCCAGCCGGACCGCGCACGTGCGCATCAGCAGGAGCATCGGCGCGAGCGGTCGCGGCTCCTGTACGTCGCGATGACGCGCGCACGATACGTGACGTGCGTATGCGTGCCGCTGGAGCCGGCGGCGAAGGTCGTGCCCTCGGCGCTCGAGGAGCTGCTTGGCGCGCAGGTCGCTGCGGCATCGGCAACCCGCATGCAGCAGCTGAAGGCATGGTCCGACCGGTCCGCAGCGGTGCACGCGAGGCTCGATCCCCCTGGCGAAGGCAGCGATGCGGCGGGGCACCCCGGATCGGCGCGCGGCACCGCGGTCCGCATCGACACGGAGGCGCCGAGGTGGGCTGGCGCGCCGTGGTCTGCACCATCGATGGGCGAGATGGCGCCGCTCGACCCGCCAGTCGTCGCATGGGCGGACCTCCACCGCGAGGCAAGCTTCACGTCGCTGTCGAGCGGAGCAAGCCGCGCCGGCGCTGCGGATGGCGCGGACGAGGCACCTGCAGAGCGCGAGATGGACGAGCGTGTGGAGCCTGACCCGACGCGCAGCCTGGCGACAGGGCGCGGGGCTCGTGACATGGACACTCACGACCCAGCGGATGCCGCTGAGCATGACGCCCATGGCGGCAGCGCAGCCTCCGATGCCGGCGCAGATGCCTCCGGCTGCGCGAGCGCCCTTGATGGTGCCCTCCGGCGGCTTGGCGTGCGGGGCGTGGAGCTTGGCGTCGCGATGCATGCCGCACTTGATGTCGCCTTCGGGTCGCTTGCCGAGCCGGGCCAGCCGGATGCGGGTGCCGCAGGGGCCAGCGCGGACTTCGATTCGGACCGGCTCGCGCGTCGCATTGCAGCAGAGTGCGTGACCGGCCCGGGCAGCGATGCGCAGCAGGGGGTACGGGCCGCTGCGCGTGGCGTGGCGCAGGCGCTTCGGGCGGCGCTGTCGCAGCCGCTGGGGTACGGCTGTCCATCCGTGACGGATCTTGCTGGGCGGCAGGACACGGTGCTCCGCGAGCTTCGCATCTCGCGCCCCATGAGCCTGCGCCAGGACCTGCTCGCGGACGCGTTCGCCGCCCACGGCGGCGACATCGGTGCCCGCGTCGCGCCGGCGCTCGCGAGGGTGGCGTCATCGCAGGTGCGCGGCCTCCTGAGCGGCATCATCGACATCGCGGCGCATGTCCAGCGTGGCCAGTGGCACATCATCGACTGGAAGACCAACGACCTTGGACGGGATCCGGGCTCCTACTCGGGCCGCGCACTCGAGGATGCGGCGGCAAGCTCGCTCTACCCGGTGCAGGCGGCGCTCTACATGATGCTGCTGTCCCGCTGGCTGCGCCGGATCGGCGACCCGTCGGAAGTCGTGGCATCCCACTACCTCTACCTGCGCGGGATGGATGCGAGCACGCCCGGCGTGGGCGTGTGGTCGTGGGCTCCCGGTCCTGCGCTGGTCGAGGCGCTCGACCGCGCGGTCGGTGACGAGTGCGACAGCTCCAGTGCTGGCGGTGTCCCATGAGCGCGGACTCGATCGGCCCTGGGCTTCTGCCTGCTGCCGTCGTGCAGCTTGCGGCACGCATCGTGCGCCAGTGCGCGGAGGACACGGGCCCGGATGCGCCGTCACTGACGGCCGTGTGCGCGCTGGCGCTCCACCAGCTCTCCCAGGGCCACACGCGCGTCGACCTGTCCGGCTCAGGCCGCGTGCTTCTCGCGCCGCGCGATGCCCGCGAGGGCCGCGAGCGCATTGAGGTGGGCGTGCCCACGTCCCTGCGCGAGGCGGTGGATCTGTCTCTTATA
>VERO01000065.1 GCA_018882625.1 Phycisphaerales bacterium
CGGTGTTCCCGGGCTACACGCACCTCCAGCGCGCCCAGCCCGTGCTCTTCGCGCACTGGTGCCTGGCCTACGTGGAGATGCTCACGCGCGACATCGAGCGCATGGGCGACGCGGCGCGGCGCGCGGGCTTCTGCCCGCTCGGCTCCGGCGCGCTCGCTGGCACCGCGTACCCCATCGACCGCATGCGGCTCGCGCGCGACCTCGGGTTCACGGCGCCCACAGGCAACTCGCTCGATGCGGTGAGCGACCGGGACTTCGTCGCCGAGAGCCTCTCGGCCGCGGCGCTGTGCGCGATGCACCTCTCGCGACTGGCCGAGGACATCATCTTCTACGCGACCGGCGAGGCCGGGCTCGTGGAGCTCTCCGATGCGGTCACGAGCGGCTCGAGCCTCATGCCGCAGAAGAAGAACCCTGATGCGCTTGAGCTGATCCGCGGCAAGTCCGGCCGCATCGTGGGTTCGCTGATGACCCTGCTCACCGTGCTCAAGGGCCTGCCGCTGGCCTACAACAAGGACCTGCAGGAGGACAAGGAGCCGCTCTTTGACGCGATGGATCACCTGTCGCTGTCGCTGCGCGTGCTGACTGTGGTGCTCGACGGCATGACCGTGCGCCGCGACCGCGCCCGCGCCGCGGCGCTCGGCGGCTACTCCAACGCCACGGAGCTCGCCGACTATCTCGTCGCCAAGGGAGTGCCCTTCCGCGATGCGCACCATGACGTGGGCAGGCTCGTGCGAGAGGCGATCGGCGACAGCACGCCGCTCGAGGGGCTCAGCGTCGAGCGGATGGCCAAGGTCAATCCGCGCATCGGCGCCGACGTCTTCGTGGCGCTCACCGTGGACTCGGCGCTCGCCAAGCGGGACGTGCCGGGCGGCACCGCACCCGCGCGCGTCTCCGAGAGCATCGCACGCGGGCGCCTGCGGCTGGCGCGCCGGCAGCGCGCATCGGACACGACGCTGACGATCCGCGAGGCGCGCGTCGAGGACCTCGATGCCATCTGCGCGATCGTCGCCCACTGGACCGGCCAGGGCGAGCACCTGCCGCGCAGCCGCGAGGACATCCTCGAGTGCATCAGCGAGTTCGCGGTGGCGGTGCACGGCGGACAGGTGGTGGGATGCGGCTCGCTGTGGATCTACACGCCTCAGCTGGCGGAGATCCGCTCGCTCGGCGTGGCGCCGGGCGCGACTGTCCGCGGCATCGGGCGCAGCCTCACGCGCCACCTGATCGACCGCGCGGCGGAGCTTGGCATCCCCAAGGTGTTCGTGCTGACGCGCGTGCCCGACTTCTTCGCCAAGTGCGGCTTCCGCACGGTGAGCGTGAACAGCCTCCCCGAGAAGGTGATGAAGGACTGCGCTGCGTGCCCGCGCCGCGAGGCATGCGACGAGGTCGCGATGAGCATCGAGACGAGCGCGACGGCGGGCCTGCAGTGAACGCGGCTCGCGGAGTGGCGCAGGCGACGGATGCATCGCGGGAGCGTGCCGTGGCTGACGCCCGGCTGGATGGCATGGCGACCCATGCCACGACCGCACCAGCGTGGCCCAAGGGATTCCGGGCTACGGGCGGTGCCTGCGGCATCAAGCGCTCGGGCGCGCCCGATCTTGCCCTGCTCGTGTGCGACGCGCCTGCAACTGCTGCGGCAGTGTTCACCAGGAACCTGGTGGCCGCAGCTCCCGTGCAGGTGTCGCGCGCACACCTGGCTGCGACCGGAGGGATGGCCCGCGCGCTCATCGTGAACTCAGGCTGTGCCAACGCGGCGACTGGGGACGAGGGGCTCGCGCGCTGCAGGCGCACCGTCCGGGCTGCTGCGGAACTGCTGCAGTGCCCGGTCGACCAGGTACTCGTCAACAGCACCGGCGTCATCGGCGTGCAGCTGGAGGCGGGGAAGATCGTCGATGCGCTGCCTGGCCTGGCACGGTCGCTCGCCGCGGGCTCGTGCGAGCCCTTCGCGCGTGCGATCATGACGACCGACGCGGCCCCCAAGTGGGCATCGCGTGATGTGCGCTGCTCGGGCGCTGATGGGGCCGCATTCACCGCCCGCATCACGGGCGTGGCCAAGGGCGCGGGCATGATCCATCCGGACATGGCGACGATGATCGCCACGCTCACGACGGACGCGACGCTGGACGCCCCGACGCTGCACGGCATGCTGCGCGATGCCGTGGAGCGGTCGTTCCACCGGATCTCCGTCGACGGCGACACGTCCACCAACGACTCGGTCTTTGCGCTCGCCTCAGGTGCGGCTGGCGTGCCATCGCGCGAGGACCTCAAGGCGATCGGCACGGCACTCACCGAGGTGGCGCATGAGCTCGCGTTGATGGTCGTGTGCGACGGCGAGGGAGCCGGACCTGGCATCGCGGTCCACGTCGAGGGGGCGCGCACGGCGTCTGATGCGCTTGCGCTCGCGCGCACCGTGGCGACGAGCCTGCTGGTGCGCACAGCCGTGACAGGCCGAGACCCCAACTGGGGCCGGATCCTCGCGGCGCTCGGGCGTGCAGGAGTTCACGTCGATCCCGCATCGATCGAGGTGCGCGCCGGCGGAGTCGCCCTCTTCTCGCGCGGCGCACCCGCAGCGGTCACGCCTGAAGAGCGTGCGCGCGCGTTCGCGGGCGACACCGTGACGATCGACGTGCGTGTCGGCACTGGGCCAGGCCGCGACAGCTTCTGGTCGGCAGGCCTCACCACCCGCTACGTCGAGCTCAACTCCGCGTACACGACGTAGCCCCGACTGGGCTTGGCGCCTTGGCCCGAGCTACACCCGCTGCCGCGCTCGGGCAAACATGTCCCGCCACTCGGCGGGAAGCAGCGGGCCGATGCGGTCGAGCATGCCGACGATCTCGGACGCGGGGATCGACGTGATGAGCCCATGCCCGCGGTCAAGCGCCGCGGCGATCGACGTGGCGTAGTCGAGGAACGTCGCCGTCACGAGCACCGGGTCCCCGCAGGCATGCGCGAAGCTGGCCTTCGCGTCGTCCTTCCATCGGACGAAGTCCTCCCGCCGCGCGCCGCTGCGCGACATGAGCTCCGAGCGCGGCACGAGCGCATCCATCACCCAGCGCGCGGAGTCGGCCTCGTGCAGCCGTGCGACCACAAGGTCCATCGGAGCCGCGTCCTCCCCGAGCACGGCCGCGAGAAGCCGCGTGACCTCCCTGCGACCCATGCGCATCCCACCTGATGGCAAGTCCGTCATGGCCGAATGCACTCCATCAGGCTGCGCAGCTCGCTCGACACCTCGTCGCTCGGCGCGCCGTCCCGGATGAGCAGCAGGCTGAGCCGCTCGCGAAGGCGCGAGGCCACCTCGAAGGCGCGCGACGCAGCCTGCGCCTCGGTGAGGCTGCCTCCTTGGTGCGCGACGACCTGCGCATAGGGAACTCCTTCCACATGGTGCTGCCAGAAGATGTCCCAGTGGGCGGACTTGCCCAGCCTGGCCAGCTCCAAACGTACCTCATCGCACACCTGCTCGACGATCGCCGTCGCCCATGCGTGGTCAAGCAGCCGGTCCGCGTCGTTGGGAACCGCTATCGACTCGGCCTCTCGCTCGTCGAGCGCCTGAACGCGGCTGTTCGTGCGCCGCATCGTCTTGGCGTGGAAATGGAGGCCGTTGCGGAACCACTGGCGCAGCCGCAGCCCGCTGCCGATCCAGTCCTTCAGGTAGTCCTGACGCGCCAGGACAGAGGCGAGGAAGCCGTTGACCAGCTCGTCAGACTCGAGGTTGCTGGAGCTGGCGAGCCCGGTGGCCTTGGCGTAGGTCTGCAGGGGCTTGGCGTACACGGTCATGGCCCACTGCACGAGCCGGTCCTTCGCCTCAGGCCCCCCATCGAGGTGGTCCCGGATCCACATGTACTGGGTGGAGGGAAAATCGTGGGTAGATTCTGGAGGCATGGTTGATCCGGGGTCTGTCCATTGCGGCGAGGGGCGGCGGCTCCGGAAGGGGTGCAAGTTTACATCCTGAAAGTCGCGAAAAAATCTTCATTTTTCAGCCAATAGAAGCCCGTCTTGCCGCTCTGTCTATGCGGCTATGCCGCTGAGCCCTCTTGGGGTGCTGCCACCCTCGGTGCCGTGTCGAGCCCGTGTCGGCTGAACAGGTCTTTCGGGGGTCATGCTCGGGATCCCTCCGGGGGAGATCTTGAGACATTTCAGGGGGCGTCGGACGCCGCGAGGATGAGACCCCTCGCGGCGTCCGGCCTTTTTGCGCGTGCGGTTGCCTGTCGAGTGCTGCCCCAAGCACCCTCCTTACACTCGCCTCCCGTGATCGCGGATCTGGACACGCTGGAGCGGGTGGCGCTGGATGCGCTCGCCCGTACGGAGACCCCCGCCGCGCTGGACGGGTGGAAGTCCGCCAACCTCGGTCCGCAGGGCATCCTCAAGACCTGGATGCAGCGGCTGAAGGAGGCCTCGCGCGACGAGCGGCCCGCGCTGGGGAAGCGCCTCAACGAGGTCAAGGGGGCGCTCGAGCGCGCGTTCGAAGCTCGCGCCGCCGAGGTGGCCCGGAGCGCCCCGCGCGCTGATGCGGTGGACGTGACCGAGCCCGGCATCCCCTGCGGGCTTGGCCGACGCCACGTGCTCACGCGCACGATCGACGGCATGGTCGACGTGTTCGGCCGCATGGGATTCTCGGTGGCCGACGGCCCCGAGGTCGAGGACGAGTGGCACAACTTCACCGCGCTCAACATCCCCGAATCGCATCCGGCGCGGGAGCCCACCGACAACTTCTGGATGGCCGAGCATGGCGGCGTGCGCCGCCTGCTGCGCACGCAGACCTCCACCGTGCAGATCAGGACGATGGAGTCGACGCCTCCCCCGCTGCGCATCATCGCGGTGGGCCGCGTGTACCGGCCCGACACGCACGACGCCACGCACTACTCGATGTTCCACCAGATGGAGGGGCTCGCCGTCGACGAGGGCCTCTCGATGGCGGACCTCAAGACCACGCTACTGCAGTTCGCGCGCGCGTTCTTCGGGCCTGAGGCCGAGGTGCGGCTGAGGCCGAGCTTCTTCCCCTTCACCGAGCCGAGCGCGGAGATCGACATCCGGATGCAGGTGCGCGGGCAGTGGCAGTGGGTCGAGCTGGGCGGCTGCGGCATGGTCGACCCCAACGTGTTCGCGTCGGTCGGCATTGACGCTGAACGCTGGACGGGATTCGCGTTCGGCCTCGGCGTGGAGCGCATCGCGATGCGCCGCTACGGGATCCCCGACATCCGCTGGCTCTTCGACAACGACCTGCGCTTCCTGCGGCAGTTCGGGTGAGTGCGGGTGATGGAGATTGAAGCGGCGATCGGACGGGTTGCCGCGTGAGCGACGCCAGTTGCCCAAACGCACGCGGCCGCGCTTGAGGGCGCGGCCGCGTGGATGGTTCATGATGTCGAGGGCCTGTCGGGTGACCCGAGCGACCGATGAGCCGGGGCGCTGCGCTCCGGCTCGCGGGAGACGCGTCAGCCCTGCTCAGCCCGCGGACTCGCCGCCAGCGCCAGCGTCGTCGGCCTTCGCCGCCGGCGCCGCAGCAGCCGCCGCGCCAGCCTTGCGGGACTTGGCCGCAAACGCCGTGCGCTTGTCCGCCTGCGAGCGCCGGCCGCTGCGGCCACCGCTCACCTGCGAGCCCGACTCCTTGCCGACGAGCTGCAGCACGACGAGGTTCGTCGCGTCGCCGAGCCTGCGGCGGTCGAGCTTCACGATGCGCGTGTAGCCGCCGGAGCGGCCCTCGAACATCGGCGCCACGGTGGTGATCAGGTGATGCACCAGGCGCGGGGCCTTCTTGAGCTCGCCGTAGCGGTTGAACTCGATCGCGCTCTCGGCGGGGAGATCCCAGAACTCGCTCTTCTTGCGCGACTCCTTCACGTTGGGGTCAGCGACCCACGCGAATGCCGCGCGGTCGTTGATCCTCGACTGGATGAGCCGGCGCGACGCGAGCGTGCGCCGGCGCGCGAGGGTGATGAGCTTCTCCACGTACGGCTGCACCGCCTTGGCCTTGGGCAAGGTCGTGACGATCTGGCCGTGCTCGATCACGCCCGCCGCGAGGTTGCGCAGCATCGCGCGACGGTGGTCGCTCTCGACGGAGAACTGTCTTCCTGCAATACGGTGACGCATGGTTCAGGCTCCCGAACTCTGGGTGAAGCCCTCGGGCAGACGCATGCCCAGGGCCAGCCCCAGCTCATCAAGCTTGCGGACGATCTCGCGCAGCGAGGTCTTGCCGAAGGCGCGGATGCCGAGGAGCTCGTCCTCGGTCTTCTGCACCAGCTGCGCCACGGTGCGGATCTGCGCGCTCTCGAGGCAGTTGCTCGCGCGCACGGACAGCTCGAGCTCCTCGACGCCCATGCCGAGCTTGCGCTCGAGGTCGACGTCGGCATCCTGCTCGGGCGAGATGCCGCTGAGCGCAGCCGCGGATCCCGCCGAGTCGTACGACACGAAGGGATTGAGGTGCTTGCGCAGGATCTTGGCGGCCTCGACCAGCGCCATCTCGGGGCTGATCGTGCCGTTGGTCCAGATGTCCATGAGCAGCTTGTCGTAGTTGGTGCGCTGGCCGACGCGCGTGTCCTCCACGCGGTACCGCACGCGCTGCACGGGCGAGAAGATCGCGTCGACCGGGATGTCGCCGATCACCTGCTCCTGGCCGCTCGAGTACGCCTCGCTCGCGGGGCGGTAGCCGCGGCCGCGCTCGATGACGAGGTCCATCTCGAACTTCACCTTGTCGGTGAGCTTGCAGATGTGGCGCTCGGGGTTGAGCACGCGCACCGACGCGTCACTCTCGATCTGCGCCGCGGTGACGTCGCCGGGACCCTGCGCGCGGATGCGCACGACCTTGGGCTCGTCGCTCTCGCTGTCCACCACCAGGCCCTTGATGTTCAGGACGATGTCGACCACGTCCTCGTGGACGCCGGGGATCGTCGAGAACTCGTGGGTGACGCCCTCGATGCGGATGCGGGTGACCGCAGCGCCCTCGAGGCTGGAGAGGAGGATTCGGCGGAGGCTGTTGCCGACCGTCGTGCCGAAGCCGCGCTCGAAGGGCTCGGCCATGAAGCGGCCGAACGTGTCGGAGAGCGACTGGGGATCTGCTGTGACCTTTGCTGGCAGCTCAAGGCCGCGCCATCGAACGTGCATGTCTCAATGCCTTCCTTTCCGGCAGGACTGGAACGGTCCGGACGGCTCGCGCGGTGGCGGGCCGGACGGGCCGGGTGAGGCGTCCGCTCCGAGCGGGATCCGCGCCGCCCTGCCGGGGCGGAGGCGCGGCCCCTTCGGTGGAGCCGGACGCGACGGTCGGTCAGACGCGGCGCTTCTTGGGCGCGCGGCATCCGTTGAACGGAATGGGCGTGTGGTCCTCGATCGAGAGGACCTTGAGCCCATTGGCCTGGAGGGCGGTGACGGCGGACTCGCGGCCGGGTCCTGGACCCTTGACGCGCACCTCCACCTCCTTCATGCCGAGTCGCTTCACCTTGCCGGCGACGCGCTCGCTGGCGCGGCTGGCCGCGAAGGGCGTGCTCTTGCGCGCGCCCTTGAAGCCGACGCTGCCGGCGGAATCCCAGCCGAGCGTCTCGCCGTTGGTGTCGGTGATCGTGACCATCGTGTTGTTGAACGTCGCATTGACGTGCACGATGCCCTTGATGACGTTCTTGCGGACCTTCTTCTTCGTGGACATGGTGTGTTCTCCTCAGGAAAGGCGCAGGATCAGCCCTTCACGCCCTTCTTGCCGGCGACGGTCTTCTTGCGGCCCTTGCGGGTGCGTGCGTTGGTGCGCGTGCGCTGGCCGCGCGCGGGGAGGCCCTTGCGGTGCCGCTCGCCGCGGTAGCAGTGGATGTCCTTGAGGCGCTGGATGTCCTGCTGCACCTGGCGGCGCAGCGCGCCCTCGACGACATAGCGCTCGTCGATCTCCTTCGAGATCGAGGTCAGCTCGTCCGGGGTCAGCGTGTGCGTGCGGCGGTCTCCATCGATGCCGGTCTTGGCGAGGATGGAGGCGGCCACCTTGGGGCCGATGCCGTGGATGTACTGGAGGGAGAAGAGGACCTTCTTCTTCTCGGGGATGTCGACGCCTGCGATACGTGGCATGGTGTGTCTCCTGGGTGCCGGTCAGCCCTGGCGCTGCTTCAGGCGGGGGTTCTTCTTGTTGATGACAAACCGCTTGCCCTTGCGGACAACGATCTGGCAGTCGAGGGTGCGGCGGCGGATGCTGCTTCTGACCTTCATGGTGTCGTTCCTGTGTCTGTTCTCTTGGGGTGGCCTGCTGGGGAGATGCTCAGTATCGGAAGATGATGCGGCCCTTGGTCATGTCGTACGGGCTCATCTCGACGGTCACCTTGTCGCCAGGCAGGATCCTGATGAAGAACTTGCGCATCTTGCCGCTCACGTAGGCCAGGATCTCCTGGTTGTTCTGGAGCTTGACGCGGAACATCGCGTCGGGCAGCGCCTCAGTCACTTCGGCGTCAAGTGTGATCTTGTCTTCCTTAGGCATGGATCCTCGTTGGGGTGCGTGCGGTCAGGCTCTCGCAGCCGGTGCGGGTCACGGCGACCGTCTCCTCCGCATAGCAGCCCGGGAGGCCGGAGGCGACACGCAGCGTCCAGCCGTCGAGCGATGCGGCGAGCGCGACGGGGCGCGCGCATCCGTCGGCGTCCACGCAGCCCCCATCGCCATCGGGGCGCAGCGCGATGGTCGGCTCGACCGCGAGCACCATGCCAGGCCGGAGCGTGAAGTCGCTGCGCTCGCGGAGGCTGCGCACGATGGCGCACGGCGCCTCGGGAGCCTCATGAAGCTCGCGCCCGATGCCGTGCCCCGCGACGTCGGTGACGACCCCTACGCCGCGGGACTGCGCGACATCCTGCATCGTCGCGGCGACATCGCTCCAGCGGGTTCCGGGGGCGATCACGCCCATGGCTGCGCGCAGCATGGCGGATGCCGCATCGGCGAGCGCGTGTCCGTCTGCCGTGCCCTGCCCCACCACTGCGCTGGCCGCGCAGTCGGCGTGCCAGCCGCGCAGGCGCACAGCCACGTCAACGGTCACGACATCGCCGTCGCGCAGCGGCTCTGCCGTTGGCAGCGCGTGCACGAGGCGGTCATTGACGGCGATCACCGACGCCGCCGGGTAGGTCGCGCCGTCCTCGCGGCGGAATCCGCGCGCAGCGCTCTCTCCGCGTGCCGCGGCGATCACGCCCTCGACGACCGCGTCGAGACTCTGGGTCGTCGCTCCGGGGACCGCAGCACGCAGCGCCGCATCGACGGCGGCGCGCGCGACAGCACCTGCCGCACGGATCATTTCGATCTCGCCGGACGTGCGCGTCGCGGGCTCGCAACCGGCCTCGCGCCAGCGCGGAAGGCCCGATGCGTCGATGCCGGCACGCGAAGGCGTGGTCACGACGCCAGATGCGCTGCCCTGAGCGGCCACCGCCACTGCGGTCGCCGCACCTGAGGTCCTCGAGGCTGTCCCGAGGTAGGCGCTCATGAGGTGATCCTGGGCTGGCTTCGGCCCGAGCGGATGCGCGGACCGGACTCGCCGTCGCCGGAGAGGAAGCCCGCATAGTTGCGCATGAGCAGGTTGGCCTCGAGGCGCTGCACGATGTCGAGGCTGACGCTCACCACGATGAGTAGACCGGTGCCGCCCAGGAACTGCGCGACAAAGAACGGGATGCCCATCTGGTCGGCCACGAGCGTCGGCACGATGGCGATCACCGCGAGGAAGCCCGCGCCGACGTAGGTCACGCGCGAGATCACGGTCTCGAGGTACTCCGCGGTGCGCGGGCCGGGACGCAGGCCGGGGATGAACGACCCGTGCTCGCGCAGCTGCTTGGCCATGTCCTCGGGCGAGAGCTGGATCGTCACCCAGAAGTACGCGAAGAAGTAGATGAGGGCCACCTCGACGAGCGTGTACGGGTACGCGCCCATGTTGAAGTTGACCGCAAGGAAGTTGCAGGTGGATGCCCACCAGCCATCCGGGTCGGTCGCCATCGCGCGCGTCGAGAGCCAGCCGAGGATCGTCGCAGGGAAGATCATCAGCGAGCTGGCGAAGATGATCGGCATGACGCCCGAGTGGTTCAGGCGCAGCGGCATGTAGTGGCGCTGGCCGCCGAAGACCTTGCGTCCACGGGTGTGCTTGGCCTGCTGGATCGGGATCCGGCGCTGGGCGATCGTGATGAGGATGGCCCCGGCGACGACGAACACGAAGCCGCCGATCAGGAGCATCAGCCCGAGCACGCCGAGCTTGGTGCTGTCGGTGCCCTGGATGCTGGGATTGAAGTTGGCCACGACCCACGAGATCGCGTCGGGCATGCGCGAGAGGATGCCGGCGGTCAGGATGATCGAGACGCCGTTGCCGATGCCGTACTTGTCGATCTGCTCGCCAAGCCACATCAGGAAGAGGCTGCCTGCGGTCAGGGCCGCGATGCCCGCCACGTAGTAGAAGATGAGGCCAGAGCCGCCCTGGAACATCGGCTGCACCAGGTTCTGCGTGCGCATGAACTGCAGCCACATCAGGCCCTGGAGGATGCACAGGCCGACGGTCGCGTAGCGCGTCCACTCCTGCAGCTTCTGCTGGCCGGACATCCCCTCCTTCTTGAGCTCCTGCAGGCTGGGAACCACCGCCGTCAGCAGCTGGAAGATGATGCTCGCCGTGATGTACGGCATGATGCCCAGGCCGAAGATCGTGCTCTGCTGCAGCGACCCGCCCGAGAAGATCGACGCGTACTCGAGCAGCCGCCCGAACCCCGTCTGGTTCTGCGCAGCGCGGTCAGCTGCCGCCGCAAGCTCGGTCTGGTCC
>VERO01000343.1 GCA_018882625.1 Phycisphaerales bacterium
ACCTTATACTTGGCAGCCCGCCAGCGCGCCGCGCCGGCACCCCGACAGCGCGAGGAGCCTGAACACAATGCCGCAGCGCATGAACCACCTCCATTTCCGCGCGACCGCCGCCGCTGTTGCGGTCTCCGCGGCGCCCTTGGCCTTCGGCCTCCCCGTCGCGCGCGAGTCCGCGCGGCTCGACCCTCCCACGGCTGTGACCGCGCCCACCCAGGGCGACCCCGTCGGCACGACCGAGCAGGCCGATGCCCGCTCGATCGAGTCCACCCGCGCCGAGCTCGATCGCCAGTTCATCATCGGTCCGACCAAGCTTGACGCGCTCAGGCTCCGCAGCCGCTGGCAGACTTCGGTGCCCCTGCCATCCGGCACCTCCCTCAGGCGGGTCTTCGCCCCCGCTGGCGATTCGGTCTTCGTGCAGGACTCGGGCAACGGCATCACGCGGCTGAAGGCAGACTCCGGAAGCAGGATCTGGCGCGACGTGGTCGGTGCCCCCAAGGACACGATCCTGGGCGTCGAACGTGGCGATTCTGGGGGCACTGACGTCGTGCTCGTCACCAACGATGTCGATGTCATCACGCTCGAGTGCGCCAACGGGATCCGCATCGGGACGCAGCACCTCACGCGGTACCCATCCACCGGTTCCGTACGCGTGGGAAGCTTCCTGATCTACGGCACGCGGGGCGGCCTGGTGGCATGGCAGCAGTACGCGCTCGGCCACGGCTGGAAGTCAAACTCGCTTGGGGGATCGATCCGCGCGCAGCCGATCCTGACGCCTGCGGGCATCGCCGCCGCGAGCACCGACGGCATCGTGGCGCTCCTCGATCCTGCAACGACATCGTCGCTGTGGCGGTTCAAGGCCGGCGGTGCCGTCGAGGGCTCTCTCGCGTCCGATGGCGCGCGCGTCTTCTGCACGGCGCGAGACAACTACGTCTACGCGATCGACATCGGCCGCGGACGCGCGGCCTGGAAGTTCCGTTGCGATGGCAAGCCCGGCAGCGATGCGGCGTGCCTCAGCGACACGGTGTACGTGCATGAGTCCGACGGCACCATGCTGGCGCTCGCAGCCGATGGCGGAGGGAAGCTCGATGGCACCGTGCGCTGGCGTGCGCCCATCAGGGGAACGCCCATCGCGCTCACCGGTTCAGGCGCAGTCGCGTGGGACAGGGCCACATCGACGTACACGCTCTTCGACCCTGCATCCGGAGCCGTGAGGGCGAGCGTGACGCTCGATGGTGTGGTTGACGTCCGCGCGAGCGGCACCACCGATCTCACGATCCACTTTGCCGCAGCCGACGGTCGGGTGCAGCAGACGCAGCCGCTCGACATGGGCCACTCGCCCACCGGCGCTGCGGTGCGCACCGCATCGAGCGGACAATGAGCTCGGCCACCGCACACGTCCCGCTGCTGGAGCCCGTCGACCATGTGCCGGTCCGGAGGGCACTGCTGTCCCTCAGCGACAAGAGCGACCTGATCCCGTTCGCACGCGCGCTTGCCGACCTTGGCGTCGAGCTGGTGTCCACCGGCGGCACTGCCGCGGCGCTTGCGGCGGCAGGCATTCCCGTCGTGCCCATCGAGTCGCTGACGGGATTCCCCGAGATCCTCGACGGCCGCGTCAAGACGCTCCACCCGAAGGTGCACGGTGGCCTGCTGGCGCGCCGTGACGTGAAGGAGCACGTGGAGGCGATGCGGGCACACGGCATCGAGCCGATCGACCTTGTGTGCATCAACCTGTACCCCTTCGAGTCCACCGTGTCGCGCAGCGGCGTGCGCGAGGTCGAGGCGATCGAGCAGATCGACATCGGCGGGCCGAGCATGATCCGCTCCGCGGCGAAGAACCATGCGCACGTCGCGGTGGTCACGTCGCCATCGCAGTACGACGCCGTCGCGAACGACCTCCGCCAGCACCGCGGGTGCACGACGCTGGCGCTGCGCCGCTCGCTTGCCGCATCGGCCTTCGCGCGCACGGCCGCGTACGACGCGGCGATCGCGGCGTGGTTCGACCGCGGCGCGCCTCGCGAGTTCCCCAACGTGCTCAGCCTCACGATGTTCGCGGCGGGCGACCTCCGCTACGGCGAGAACCCGCACCAGCGCGCGGCCGTGTACCGGGACCCGCATTCCTCGGAGCCGAGCGTCGTCGCCGCGAGGCTGCTGCACGGGAAGCCCCTCTCCTACAACAACATCCTCGATGCAGCCGCCGCGCTCGAGCTCGTGCAGGACCTCGCGGACCAGCCCGGCGGTGCGCACGCGTGCGCCATCGTCAAGCACACGAACCCGTGCGGCGCGGCCATCGCGGCCGACGCGCGTGCCGCATTCGACCGCGCCTACGCGGGCGATCCGCTCGCCGCGTACGGGGGCATCGTCGCGTGCTCCTCGCCTGTGGATGCGCATCTCGCCGAGGCGCTCGCCGACGAGCGGCGCTTCCTCGAGGTGATCG
>VERO01000344.1 GCA_018882625.1 Phycisphaerales bacterium
GGACTCCAACTGCGCCGCCGATGCCCGCTCGATCTGCATCGGCAAGAAGGACGCCTGCCCGCTCCCGCCCTGCGGCAGTGACCTGCTGCCGAGCTGCTGCGTCCCGAGCAACGCGCCGAACTGCTCCAACTCGCAGTGCTGCGAGGCGGTGTGCCTGCTCGACTCGTTCTGCTGCACGGTCGCCTGGGACACCACCTGCGTGGAGACCGCGGATCTCGTCTGCGGCCTGTGCGGCGCCAGCAACGCCGGAAGCTGCTACCAGACGCACGCCACGCCGTCCTGCAACGATGCGACATGCTGCGCACTGGTCTGCTCCGCAGATCCGTACTGCTGTCAGGTGAACTGGGATCCCACCTGCGTGCTGGCCGCGTCGTCGCTGTGCGATGGCGGCGGGACCGGCACATGCGGCGATCCCGCGGCAGGCTCCTGCTCGCAGCCGCACCCCACGCCGGCCTGCAGCGATGAGGCGTGCTGCACGGCCGTGTGCGCCATCGACCCCACCTGCTGCACGCAGTCCTGGGACTCCTTCTGCGTCACCGTCGCCGCCGTTGCGTGCGCCACCAACTGCACCCCGACGTGCCCTGCGGGGTCGCAGCAGGAGGGCGAGTCATGCGGCAGTCAGTCCAACACCGCCTGCGAGTCGGGGCAGGCGGGCGCCGGCATCGTGCCAATCCTGTCAGGCCGGCCGGTGTGCGGGCGCATTGGGCCTCTTGCGGCAGGAGTCGACACCGATGCGTTCCGCATCGATATCGCCGACGGGGACAGCGACGGGCTCGCCCGACTGTCGCTGACGCTGACATCCTCGGGGAGCTCGTTCGTGGCCGCACTGCCCACGCCCTGCACGCCGCTTGCGGGCGCCACCTTCCACGCGACGGTCACGGGCTGCGTGTCGGGAAGCGCCGCGCTCTGCGTGCCGCCGGGCACGTGGTACCTCGTGGTGGCGCGCGGCACCTTCCCGGCACCCACCGCACCGAGTGACGACTGCAGCGTGCCAGGTTTCCGCTACACGCTCGTCGCGACCGCGTCAGACGACTGCGACGATGCCTGCGGAGGCAACCAGCCCTGCCTGGTCGCCCACGGCACGCCGGGATGCGCAGACGTCAAGTGCTGTGCGGCGGTATGCGCCGAGGATCCGCTGTGCTGCAACAAGGCGTGGGACCAGCTGTGCGTCGATCAGGCCTTCGAGCTGTGCGACGATCCGGCTCCGCCCGCGAACGACGCCTGCGCCGACGCGGAACCCATCAACGGGAGGCCGTCGGTGCCCTTCACCACGCTCGGCGCCGCGCCTACGCCAGTGAATCCACCGCCTGGATGCCTCTCCGCCGGATCCGGTGCGCTCGGCGCCGACGTGTGGTTCTCGCTCTCCGGTGTCCGGGGCCAGATCGAGCTCACGACCTGCGCCGCAACCGGATTCGACACCGCCGTGGTCGTATACCGCAACGACTGCGCTGGCGCTGCGGTGGCGTGCGCCGACGACGATCCCGTGTGCCCAACCGGTGCGCTCGCCTCGACGGTGAACTTCACGGCGCAGTGCGGCGAGACGTACCTCATCAGGGTCGCGGGGGTCGGCATCACCTCAGGAATCGGAACGCTGACGGTGCGGCAGGCAGGATCGTCATGCCCCCAATGCACCGCGGACCTCAACGGGGACGGCACGGTGGACGGCACGGATCTCGCGGCGGTTCTCGCGGGATGGGGTCTTGCCGCGGCCGACCTCAATGGCGACGGCACGACGGACGGGCTCGATCTTGCGGTGCTCCTCGCGGGCTGGGGACCCTGCACGCCGTAGTCATCAGCCGGATCCATCGCAGGGAAACGCCTCACATACCTCGTCGGCGCGCGGGCCCGCTCCCGCGCACATGTCCTCGTCGACGAACGCGTGGGTTCGCTAGGCCTTCAGCGCGCGGCGCATGATCTTGCCAGTGGGGTTGCGCGGGAGCGCCTCCACCAGCCGGATCTCGCGCGGCACCTTGAACTGCGCCAGATGGTGGCGGCACCATGAGCGGAGCGCGGTCTCGTCGAAGGCTGCACCCTCCTTGAGCTCTACGAAGGCCAGTGCGACCTCTCCCCGGCTCGCGTCGGGCGCCCCGATCACCGCACTCGCCTTGACGCTCTCGTGCCTATCGAGGACCTCCTCGATCTCCCGCGGGAACACGTTCTCGCCGCCGATGATGAGCATCTCCTTCAGCCGTCCCGTGATGAACAGGTGGCCATCCGCGTCGAACTTCCCGATGTCGCCGGTGCGGAAGAATCCCTGGTCGTCAAACACGCCCGCCGTCTCCTGCGCGAGATTCCAGTATCCCTGCATGACGTTGGGACCCTTGATGCGAATCTCGCCCTCCTCGCCCTTCGCAAGGACACGGCCGTCCGGCGCGACGATCCTCTCCTCCACTCCGGGCAGCGCGCGGCCCACGCTGCGCCACCGCCACT
>VERO01000345.1 GCA_018882625.1 Phycisphaerales bacterium
GCGCTCATCAAGGTGATCGAGCTGGGCGGCGCCGAGCCGAGCATCTATGGCGTGCTGGGCTACGCGCTGTCCAACAGCGAGAAGCCGCTCGCGGCCGAGAGCGCCTACCGCATGGCGATGCTGCTCGACCCAGGCACGCGCGACTGGAAGCTCGGGCTCGTGAAGAGCTTCTTCAAGCAGAAGCGCTTCGCCGACGTGATCGCGATGACCGACGAGCTCATCGGCGAGACTCCTGACGCCCCCGACCTCTGGATGCTGCAGGCCAACGCGTACATCGGCATGGGCAAGCCCATGATGGCTGCGCAGAACTTCGAGATCGTCGACCGCATGGGCAAGACGTCGATCGAGGCCCTGAGCATGCTCGCCGACATCTACGTGAACGAGGGGCTGTATGACGTGGCGGTCATGTACTACATCCGCGCGCTGGGCATGGAGCCGCGCGGCAAGGCCGAGCGGCCCATCCGCGCCGCCAAGGTCCTCGTCGCGCGCGGCGCGAGCGGCTCTGCCGAGACGCTGCTTGAGGAGGTCGAGCGCGTGTTCGAGGGCGACATCACCGACGACGAGCGCAAGGACATCCTGAAGATGAAGGCGCGCATGGCGGTGGCGCGTGGCTCGGGCGAGGAGGAGGCCGCGATCCTCAACGAGATCGTGACTCTCGATCCGATGGACGGCGAGGCCCTGATCCTGCTTGGCCAGTACCACGCCCGCAAGGGCGATGCGGAGCAGGCGATCTTCCTGTACGAGCGCGCCGCGAAGATCGAGAAGTACGAGGCGGACGCGAAGGTGCGCCATGCGCAGCTGCTCGTGGGCAAGGGCAACTATGCGGAGGCGCTTCCGCTGCTGCGCAGCGCGCAGCAGATCAAGCCCCGCGAGAACATCCAGGCGTACCTCGAGCAGGTGGAGCGGGTATCGCGCGGGCGGTGAGACTTGCGGGCCGCGCATCGGCGATGGCGGCTCATAACTGTCGACTCCCGAGGGACTTGGTGCTTGGAACCGCGCCTTCTGCGACTATCTTTAGCCGAATGCGTCGGCGTACGACTTGCGGCGAAATACGCGGGGCTGGTCCCGCCGCCCCGCGCGCCATGCCGACGCTGCACCGATGGGTTCATCTTGTCGCGGCAGCGTGCCTTTGGCTCGCAGGTCCGGTCGCGGCGCACGCGCAGAGCTCTGACACGTTCAACGACACGTCTCCGGGACCTTGGTGGACGTCTGAGACCGCCAATGCGGGCCTCACGATTGCCGAAACGAACAATCGCCTCGAGTTCTCGACACAGCAGAGCCCCAACCTGACGCCCCAGAGCTTCGCCGGATACGTCGCCAGGAACTGGAGGGTGCGGGCCACGAGCGAGATCCGTGCGCGCGTGAAGTGGCGCTCCTTCCCGAGCGGCACCACCACCACCGTCGGCTCCGAGGCCGGAGTGGTCTTCTCGATGTTCCCTGCCGCGTCTGCGCGCCAATCCACTGGGTACCGCTCAGGCATCCACATCTCGATCGGCACACACACGTTCGGTAACAACGTCGGTGCACGGCGTGACTTCAACGTCAACTACATCAATCCCACCGGCGCAGTGACCAACATCTACCGGTTCTGGGCGTTCTTCACCAACACGCCATTCACCTTCTACAACTACTACAGCGGCAATCAGGTCGGCACGATCCAGTACGAGGGCACCTTCTACATCCAGTACATCCCGGAACTGGATGTGATGTACGTCAGCCTCACGGGGTACAACGACCCGAATGCGCCTGCAGTCACTGGTGTCACGCTTGGCGTGCGCGATCCGCAGGTGTTCGCCGTCGGCGGCTATGGCACACGACCCGCCGGAATGACCGGCGCGAACGCCTGGCTTGATGACTTCGCGCTCGACATGGGCATGATCGAGGCGCCGCCAGGGAACGTGGCCGCAGAGGACGGCACGAACACCTCGCGCGTTCGGGTGACGTGGACCGCGGCACTGAATGCCACGGGATACCGCGTGCTGCGGCGCGAAGGTGCTGCGGCGCCCATCGTGCTCGCGACGCTCCCTGTGTCATCACTGAGCTTCGACGACAGCACCGCCGTTCCGGGCACTACGTACACCTACATCGTGCGCATGATCACGCCATCGGGCGATGCGTTCGAGGCAAGCGACACAGGGTGGCGCGGGCTGACTCCCCCGTCGGGCGTGGTGGCCTCGGACGGATCGTCGACTTCGGCAGTGACGGTCACATGGAACGCGTCGACTGGCGCCGAGCAGTACGCGGTGTTCCGCGCGCTGCCACCCGCTGCAGCGACCGAGATCGGCACCTCGACCGCATCCCCCTTCAGTGATGCCTATGCCGATGCCGGCCTGACCTACACCTACACGGTACGAGCGCGCTCGGCGGCTGGAGATTCTGCGGCAAGCGCATCGGACACGGGATGGCGCAACATCGAGCCGCCTGCGAAT
>VERO01000346.1 GCA_018882625.1 Phycisphaerales bacterium
GGATCGAGCGATCTGGTGCCCGGGCGCCGCCACACGCCGACGGAGATGACTAGCAGCGGGATCGCCCAGGCGCACGCCGTGAGCGCCGGAGCCGCACGGTCGATCCATGGGGTCTTGGTCTCGCCCGATTCAGGCATGTGCAGTCTCCCGGGAGGCATAGCGCATGTGTCCGCCGTGCTCGGTCACGAGGCGCACGAAGACCTCGTCGAGCGATGTGCGGCGCCGCTCCACGCGCCTGCAGCGGACCGCGTCGAGGGCCGCACGCATCATGGCGCCGGCGTCGTGGTCCTCGTCCGCCGCCACGAGCACCGACTTGCCATCGGGCGCGAACTCGGCGCCGAGCGCGCCCTGCATCGCCGCGAGCGCGTCGCGCGCGGCGGTGAGATCGCCCTCGGGCTCCACCAAGATGCCGCGCGGGTCGAAGGTCGTCGACACCTCCTCCATGGTGGCATCGAGGATCTTCTCCCCACGGTTGATGAGCACGACGCGCTCGCAGAGCTGCTCGGCCTGGTGCATCTGGTGCGTCGAGAAGAGGATGGTGCGGCCGCCCGCGTGCAGCGCTCTCACCGTATCGAGCAGCACGCGCGCGTTCACGGGATCGAGGCCCGAGAAGGGCTCGTCGAGCACGATGAGCTCCGGGTCGTGGACGACCGCGGCCACGAACTGCACCTTCTGCTGCATGCCCTTGCTGAGCTCCTCGCAGCGCATCTTGCCCACGCCGGGAAGCTCGATGCGCTCGAGCCATGAGGAGACGCGGGTTGCGCTCTCGCGCCGGCGCACCCCCTTGAGCTGCGCGATGTAGCGCAGGTACTCGCTCACGCGCATGCGGCGGTAGATGCCGCGCTCCTCGGGCAGGTAGCCGATGCGGTCCTTCATGTCGAGCGCATCATGGCCGAGCACGCGGATCTCGCCGGAGTCCGGACGGATGATCGACATCAGCATCCGGATCGTGGTGCTCTTGCCGGCGCCGTTGGGCCCGAGCACGCCGCACATGCAGCCTGCGGGCACCTCGAGGTTGAGGCTGTTCACGGCGAGCGTGGTGCCGAAGCGCTTGGTGACGCCTCTGAGGATGAGCGCTGGTGCAGTCATGGCGTCGCGGGAGTCTCGGTGCGCGGCTGCTCTGGAGCGGCATCGCTGGCGGTCGCATTCGCGCGTGCGGGGGCGCTGCCGCCGCGCGTCGACTCGATCCAGCGCAGCGCGTCGCGCAGCACGGGATCGGGGCAGTCGATGTAGTCCCGGAGCGACGGCGGCGCATCGGTGCCCTGCACGACTCCGGTGCCCTCGATCGCGCGGCCGCGCGCGGAGCGGAAGTCGCCGATCGCGTAGAGCAGCACGTCGCCGGTGTCGAGCCGCGCGGTGATCGCCGGCAGCGCCGCGCCGGCGCTCGGGCCGCCGAAGATCTCGGCGCGGCCATGGTCCTCCATGCCAGCCGCGAAGATCTCGCTGGTGCTGGCCGTGCCGCCGTCCACGAGGATCGCGAGCGGTCCGGCGAATGGCCTCACCGCATTGCCCTGCGTATCGACGAGGCGCGGGTTGGCGGGAAACTCGAGCACGGCTTCGGGCGCGATCATGCGGCCCAGCGATACCGGTTCTGCGAGGAAGTGGCCCGCGACGCCCGTCGCCATGAAGCCGACGCCTCCAGGGTTCCCCCGGAGGTCCATCACGATCGCATCGCACGAGCGCAGCGCGTCAATCGCGCCGTCGATGCATGGCGCGAGCGTCGGCATCCATACGCCGAGCCGCAGCACGCCCACGCGAGGCGCACCATCGGGCTTGAGCCCGAGCGCGCTCCACTCGGGCGCCTCGACAATCCGGTGCGAGCACTCCGCGGGGATCGGAGGCAGCATGCCGAAGCGGATGGTTGGTACGGTGGATTCGTCGAAGGTGATGTCGAGCATGCGCGGCATGCCGCTGCGGTCGAGGAACTCCATCTCCACAAGCACCCCAGGCCGTGCGGCCACGAAGGTCTCGAGCGCCTGCTGCTGCACGAGGCGCTCGCGGGCTGTTCGCGCGTGGCGGTGCGGCGCGACCGCCATCTCGACGGGGTCGCCGCTGAAGGACATGAGCCGCCATCCTGGCTCCACTCCTGCCGCTGCAGCGGGGGATTGGGGCTCGACGCGCGTGACGACCGCGTGGCCGTCGATCACGGCGAGCGTCATCCCATGGCGACCCTCGCCCACGTCACCGTCGGGCACCGCGTCGTGCGGGATGATGGCGTGGTGGCTGAGGCCGGTGGAGGCGAGCAGCTCCTCGATCACGGCACGGAACGCCTCAGGGCTCTTCGCATCGCGGGCGCGCATGCGCAGCGCGGTGACGGTGTCGGCGTCAGGTGCCGCGAATCTGGCAGGGCGCATGGACCCTGGGACTGCCTCGACGATCGCAAGCACCCGGTCGAACGACCTCTCCTGGGCCTGCGT
>VERO01000347.1 GCA_018882625.1 Phycisphaerales bacterium
GTGCAGGGTGATGCGCTCGTGGGCAGGATCGCGCCCGACGTGCTTGCCCGGCAGTGCGTGCTCGTGCCGCTGACGGACCGTTCGGTGGGCAGGATCGATGCGACCGTGATCGGCTCCGCTGACGACGCACGTGGCATCGTGTCCGCTGGCACTCCGGTGCAGCTGGTCGCGCGCGGTGCGACCCTGGTGGGGGACATCGATCTCGATGCGGGCGTGCGGCCTGGCGACGTGGTGCGCCTGTCCGATGCGGGATGGGCGCCCGGCGCGCGCGGCATGCGGGTCGGCACCGTGATCGACGTGCGCCGCAAGGACGAGCAGCCGCTGAGGGGCATGGTCGAGGTGAAGCCTGCCGTCGACCTCGAGCGCATGTCCGAGGTCATCGTGAAGGCGACCGGGACGCCGTCCTCATGAGGTGGTCGCTGGCCATCACGCTCATCGTTGTGGCGAGCGCACTGGACGTGTCGCTGGCGCCGATGTTCTCGGTGTGGGGCGCCGCACCCTCGCTGGCGCTGGCGCTGGTGGCGTTCCTCGCGCTTCTTGCCGAGCGACGCGCGGCGATCTGGGCGGCGCTGCTGGCCGGAACTCTCGCCGACCTCACGGATCCCGCCATCTCGGGACCGATCGCCCCGCTGTACCTCATCGGGCCCCACGCGCTTGGCCTGGCGCTCGGGGTCAGCGCGGTCATCCAGATCCGCGGGGCGCTCAAGAAGCGCAGCCTGCTGGTGCTGATGACGGCGACGGTTGCCGTGGGGCTGCTGTCGGGAGTCGTGTGGACATTCGTGTGGGCGATGCGCGGATGGTTCCCGCAGGGATCGACCCCGTGGTCCGATGGCGCGGCGCTCGGCGCGCTTGGCGGGGAGGCGCTGGCCGCTGCGCTGTCCGCATGTGCCGCGCTCCCGTTGGGGTGGGCGCTGCTGAAGCTGATGCCGTGGTGGTCCTTCCCTGCAACGGCAGGAGGGGCGCGATTTGCCGTAGCCTCGCGGGCGTGACGGCCGTGGCACCGATCGCGCTCTTCGATGACGGGCTGTGCGGGTTCGGCCCGCTCTCCGACCTGCGCGCCAGCTTCGACCAGAGGATGGGCATCCTCACGGCGGTGGAGCGGGCGTCGATGCTCGGTGCGGCGGCATCACTCTGGCCCGCAGATGATCTCGAGGCCTGCACGCGTGAGAGGCATCCGGGTGCGCCTGTGCGCGCGCTCGGTGACGCCAGCGATGTCCTGTGCATCAACGGCGCCTGCGCGGACTGGTCGCGTGCGGCCAGCCTCGCCGACGGTGAGGCGATTGCAGACTCCGCGGGCGGCCTTGTCGCATGCAGGCTTCCGCGCGATGCCGCCATGCGGGTCCTCGGGCGAGTGGGTCGCGGCCAGCTGAGGGCCCAGGAGTGCGCTGCGCGCGTGCAGCTGGCGACGCCGACCGAGGAGCCCATCCGGACGCCGTGGGGGCTGCTCGCTGCGCTCGATGCCATGATGCGCGCAGATGCGCCGTGGGTGGTCGCATCTTCGGGGTTCCGGAGATGGAAGCCTGGCTTCGGACCTTCCGACGGCCTTCCCGCTGGGGTGACGGTGGTTGGTGACGGTGCGGTCGGCGTGCACGAGTCTGCATGCGTGTGGCCCGGGACAGTCATCGATGCCACGGGCGGTCCGGTCGTGGTCGCCGATGGGGCCACCATCCGCCCCGGATCGGTGCTCGTGGGCCCGGTGGCGGTGCTCGCGGGATCGATGGTCGCGGAGCGTGCGCTCGTCAAGGCGCGCAGCGTGATCGGCCCGTCGTGCAAGGTCGGCGGCGAGGTCGGGTCCTGCGTGTTCCACGGGAACTCGAGCAAGGTTCACGACGGCCACCTCGGCGATGCGATCGTCGGCGAGTGGGTGAACATCGGAGCGGGCACATGCAACTCGAATCTGCTCAACACCTATGGTGAGGTGATGACGAGGCTCGACCCCGATGCGCCGATCAGCCGCACAGGCCGCATTTTCTACGGGTGCACGATCGGCGACCACGTCAAGATCGCGATCCTGACTGCGATCGGCACGGGCACGTCGATCGGCACGGGCGCGATGGTCGCCGTGTCGCGGCCACCGCAGGTCGTCGGCCGGTTCGCGTGGCTCTCGGCGGAGCGCAGCGCATCATTCCGCTGGCCCAAGTTCGAGGAGGTCATGCGGTCCGCGATGGCGCGCCGGGGCGCCGCACCCGGCGCTGGCCTTCTCGAGCGGCTCCGGCACGTGCATGCGCGCGCGACTGCGGGAGCGTGATGGGCGCGCACGCCGAGCGCAGCGATGCGGGGCGAGCGCCGGCAGGGGATCGCGGCGGGCCGGACTGCTCGTCGCTCGCGCGCGAGCTCGAGTCGCTGACTTCCGGCGAGGTGCTCTTCGATGCCCACAGCAGGATGCTCTACGCGACCGATGCGAGCATCTACCAGGT
>VERO01000348.1 GCA_018882625.1 Phycisphaerales bacterium
ATCCTGACCTACTCGATCGCGAATGTCCTCAACGGCTTCATCACCGACGTGTCCCGCGAGGGACCTCTGGGCTGGATGCATGCGATCGGCATCGGCACCGCGATCGACCAGTACAAGGTGCTGCGCGTCATTGCGGGATTCGGGCTCGCCGGCGAGCTCGGCGCAGGCATCACGCTCGTCGCGGAGCTCGTCAGCCGGGAGCGGCGCGGGCTTGCCACCACCATCGTGGCTGCGGTCGGCATCCTGGGCGCGGTGGCCGCGTACTGGACCACCCAGATCATGCCGTGGCGCTGGGCCTACATCACCGGCGGCCTCCTCGGCCTGTCGCTGCTGGTGCTGCGCATCGGAGTCGCCGAGAGCGGGATGTTCGAGAGCGCACGCACGCGCGAGGTGACTGGACGCGGAGCGTTCTGGCGCCTCTTCTGGCCGCCCCGGCGGCTGCGCCGCTATGCGGCCGTGATCCTGGTGGCCGTCCCGATCTGGTTCTCCGTGGGCGTGCTCATCAAGTACGCCGACGCGATCGGCGCGAGCCTGGGCATGCCCCCTGAGGCGTGCCCGAGCCCGGGGCTGGCGATCATGTGGTGCTACGTTGGGCTGGCGCTCGGTGACCTCGCGAGCGGAGTCAGCAGCCAGCTCATGCGATCGCGGCGTGGCGCACTCTGGCTGTTCCATGCGCTCTCGGCCATCGCGATCGCGGCGTACTTCGCCTACGGCCAGCTCGGGCTGACCACCTTCTACGCGTGCGCGGCGCTGCTGGGATTCGCGAACGGGTACTGGGCGGTCTTCGTGACCATGGCCGCCGAGCAGTTCGGCACCGACCTGCGTGCGACGGCCGCGACCAGCGCTCCGAACTTCGTGCGGTGGTCGGCGGCAGGGTCGGCGTACCTGTGGCTGCAGGCGGAGTCGTGGCTCTTCCCCGGCGACCCGGGCGCGGCATGGAAGGCCGCAGTCGTCGTGGCCTGCATCGTGCTGCCGATCGCGGTCGCCGCGGTGTTCTGGCTCCGCGAGAGCTTCGACGACGACCTCGATTTCGAGGAGTCGTGAGCGTCGGGGTGCGGTGGCGCCCGCCGGCTCGCGCGCGGCGGGGAAGTCTGCGATACTCCGCCGATGCGCGCCATCCGCACGCTCGTGTCATCTGTCCTCGACTACGCGGGCCTCTACCCGCCTGCGTCGCTCGACGAGCCGACGGTCGTCTCGAACTTCGCGTCCCTGCACGGTTCGAACCGGGCGTGGATGCTCGGTCGGCTGGTGTGGCCCGCGGCCCGCCTGGAACGGCTGTCGGAGCTGGCTGCGGGCGCGGCGCCGGTGGCGGAGCCCCCGGAGACGGAGGGCGCATGGCCCGTGACTGCGCTCCTTGGCGATGCCGGCACGCCGGAGTTCGCGCGGACTGCAGCGCTTGTCCGGGCGTTCAACGACCGGCACGAGCAGGTGGGGGCGCCAGCGATGCGCGTCGACAGCGTCGAGTTCAAGGCGGCCGACCCGGCGTCGGTCGATGGCGCGCTCGATGCCTTGCCCGATGACGTGTGGCCCTACGTCGAGATTCCGCTCGATGCCGATCCGCGTGGCATGATCGCGTCGATCAGCGGCATGGAGGCCGCCGCGAAGTTCCGCACCGGAGGCGTCACGGCCGCAGCGCACCCGTCCCCCAAGGCGCTCGCCGGCGCGGTGGCTGCGTGCGCGCAGGCGGGCGTCGCGTTCAAGGCGACGGCAGGGCTGCATCGTGCGATGCGTCACTGGAACGCGTCGGCGGGCGCACACCAGCACGGCTTCCTGAGCCTCTTCGTGGGGGCATGCCTCCTGCACGCCCGCAAGCTCGACGCGGAGGGGCTTGCGGCGATGCTCGAGGATTCCGATCCCTCCAACTTCGACATCAGCGACAACGCGATCGCGTGGCAGGGCGCGCGCATCGTGACGCGCGAGATCGAGGAGGCGCGCGAGCGGTTTGCGCACAGCTTCGGCAGCTGCTCCTTCGATGAGCCGTGGGATGACCTGACGGCGCTTGAGCTCATACCTGCGGCAGGGCACGCGTCATGAGCGCGGCGCACTCGAGCTTCGTGGAGCGCGCCGACGAGGCCTCCGGGTGGGGCCTCTCCAACCTGCCGCTGGGCGTCTTTGGCGCCGAGGGCCGTGGCCGCCGGATCGGCGTGCGCATCGGCGACAGCGTGCTCGACCTGCATGCGTGCGCGGAGCGCGGTGTGCTGGGGCGTCTCGACCCTGCGGTGCGCGAGAGCCTGACGCGCGAGCAGTACCTGAGTGCCGGTCATGTGGTGGCCAGCTACGGCTCCGACGGAGCGCGCAATCTCCCGGTGCTGGAAGGCTGGTTCCTCGAGCGCGAGGGCATCTCGCGCCGCATCGAGGTCACCGCGCCAACGATGGCGGCCCTGCCCGGCCTCGTGGTCGGCACGCAACGGC
>VERO01000349.1 GCA_018882625.1 Phycisphaerales bacterium
GAAGGTGGGCGCGAGCGACATCCCGGACGTCATCCTCGAGCAGATCGAGAACTTCACCGACAAGTGGATCAAGGGCTCGAAGGAGGCCCGCGAGGAGGCACTCGTCGCCTACGGCCAGTTCTGGCCGCGCATCCAGGGCAACCGCCGCGAGCGCGACCGCAAGGTGGCGCACATGAAGCGCGGCGACGAGCTCGGCTCGGGCGTGCTCGAGATGGTGAAGGTCTACATCGCCACCAAGCGCCAGCTCTCGGTGGGCGACAAGATGGCCGGTCGCCACGGCAACAAGGGCGTGATCGCGCGCATCGTGCCCGAGGAGGACATGCCCTTCCTCGAGGACGGCACCCCCGTCGACGTGCTGCTGAACCCGCTCGGCGTCCCCAGCCGCATGAACGTGGGCCAGATCCTCGAGCTGCACCTCGGCTGGGCCGCGCAGGTCATGGGCTTCCAGGCCGTGACGCCCGTCTTCGACGGCGCCGGCGAGACCGAGATCTTCAAGGCGATCGAGGAGGCCAACTCCAAGGTCACCGCGCGCGTCGACCGCTTCGAGTCGACGGGCAAGGATCCGGGCCACCCGCGCGAGCTGCTCGCGCGCATGCCGGTGGACGGCAAGATCCAGCTCTTTGACGGCCGCACCGGCGAGCCATTCCACCAGCGCACCTCGGTGGGCTACATGTACATGCTCAAGCTCCACCACCTGGTGGACGACAAGATCCACGCCCGCTCGACCGGCCCGTACAGCCTCATCACCCAGCAGCCGCTGGGCGGCAAGGCGCGCACCGGAGGACAGCGCTTCGGCGAGATGGAGGTCTGGGCCCTCGAGGCGTACGGCGCCGCGTGGGTGCTCCAGGAGCTCCTCACCGTCAAGAGCGACGACATCGAGGGTCGCCAGAAGATCTACGAGTCCATGGTCAAGGGCACGAACACGCTGCAGGCCGGCATGCCTGTGGTGTTCGACGTGCTCTGCAAGGAGATCCGCGGGCTGGGCATGAACATCCAGCTCGAGAAGGTCGGCGGCGAGCCGGCCGTGCCGATCATCTGAGCCCGACACCAACGCATTCCCCCGCCCCGACACACTGCGGCCTGCGGACCACCGCCTGCCGCGCCAACCGACTGAAGAACTGCTGAGGACCTCCCCAATGGCTGAGAGCGTCTACGACCGCGTGAACGACTACGGATCGGTGAAGATCACCCTCGCGAGCCCCAATGACATCCGGAGCTGGAGCTTCGGCGAGGTCAAGAAGCCCGAGACGATCAACTACCGCACCTACCGCCCCGAGCGCGATGGGCTCTTCTGCGAGCGCATCTTCGGGCCCGAGCGCGACTACGAGTGCGCGTGCGGCAAGTACAAGGGCACGAAGTACAAGGGCATCATCTGCGACCGCTGCGGCGTCAAGGTGACGCACTCGCGCGTGCGCCGCCAGCGCATGGGCCACATCAACCTGGCCGCTCCCGTGGTGCACATCTGGTTCTTCAAGGCGATGCCGAGCCGCCTCGGCAACCTGCTCGCGATGAAGACCAGCGACCTCGAGAAGATCATCTACTTCCAGGACTGGGTCGTCACCGATCCCGGCGAGAGCGACCTGCAGTTCAAGCAGGTGCTCACCGACGACGAGTACCGCGAGGCGGTGTCCAAGCACGGCGGCAGCTTCACCGCGATGATGGGCGCCGAGGCCGTCCGCGAGCTGCTGTCGCGCGACAAGCTCGACCTGATGGAGCTCTCCGTCGAGATCCGCCAGGAGATCGGCGAGACGCGCTCGAAGCAGAAGGCCAAGGACCTCTCCAAGCGCCTGAAGATCGTCGAGCAGATCCGCGGCTCCGAGAACGACCCGCAGTGGATGGTGCTCGACGTGGTCCCGGTGATCCCGCCGGACCTGAGGCCGCTGGTCCTGCTCGAGAGCGGCAACTTCGCCACGAGCGACCTCAACGACCTCTACCGGCGCATCATCAACCGCAACAACCGCCTCAAGAAGCTGATGGACCTCAACGCCCCCGAGGTCATCATCCGCAACGAGAAGCGCATGCTGCAGCAGGCCGTCGACGCGCTGTTCGACAACGGCCGCTGCCGCCGCCCGGTGCTCGGCAGCTCCAACCGCCCGCTCAAGTCGATCACCGACATGATCAAGGGCAAGCAGGGCCGCTTCCGCGAGAACCTGCTCGGCAAGCGCGTCGACTACTCGGCGCGCTCGGTCATCGTCGTCGGGCCGGAGCTCAAGCTCTGGCAGTGCGGCCTCCCGAAGAAGATCGCGCTGGAGCTGTACCAGCCGTTCATCATCCGCAAGCTCAAGGAGCAGGGCCTCGCCGACACCATCAAGAGCGCCAAGCGCATGCTCGAGCGGCGCGACGCCGAGGTGTGGGACATCCTCGAGACCGTCATCAAGAACCACCCGGTGCTCCTGAACCGCGCCCCCACCC
>VERO01000350.1 GCA_018882625.1 Phycisphaerales bacterium
TGCATGCGCCGATGCGCCCTGTGCTTGGCACGTGCGGCCCGCGGCAGAGGTCTTCCCAGTTCGTGCCCGGCGTGCCGGTGGCGTACCAGCTCAGCGTCGCGCTGCCGGCCGCGCACGCGCGCTCCGCGTTGTCGAGCTTGTACTTGCTGCCCTCGGCGCGCAGCTTCGACATGCCTTCGGCCGCCGGCATCTCGTAGCGCGTGAAGGGGCGGTTCTCGGCGATGATGCTGGTCATCTCGCCCTCGATGGCCGCGAAGTCGTCGCTGCTGGGCACCGTTCCGCCCTCGAAGGAGATGTCGTAGTAGAAGCCTGCGTCGACCGGCGGGCCGTACACGAGCTTGGCGCGAGGAAACAGCCGCTGGATCGCCTCGGCCATCACGTGCGCCGCGCTGTGGCGCAGCAGGAACAGCGCGTCGGGATCGACCGTGCCGTCGCGGCGCTTGGCCGTGACGATCGCGAGCGTGCAGTCGCGGTCGATGCGAGTCGAGAGGTCCGTGAGCTCGCCATCGACCTTTGCGCCGATCGCTGCCTTGGCAAGGCCGGCGCCGATGTCGGCGGCCACCGCGGCAGCCGTCACCGGCGCGTCGTAGGAGCGAGTACTGCCGTCTGGAAGCGTGATGCGCGGCATGGAGCGCGCAAGGGTACCGCCCGCCTCTCGCCCCGATGGCCAGGTCGCCCCACCACGCCGCACCGTGCGCCCGTGCCGCTGCCGTCACTCGCCGCGGCGCGCGCTGGCGTCGGGCGGGTCGAAGAGAGGCTGCTCGTTGGGCAGCGTCTTCGGCCGGCTCGTGAGGTCGGAGATCTCCGACTGGAACTCCTCGATCGTGCGGAAGTCGTGGTAGACGCTCGCGAAGCGCACGTAGGCCACCTGGTCGATGTCGCGGAGCTTGCGCGCCACGCGCCGGCCGATCTCGCTGCTGGGCACCTCGCGCTCGAAGTCGCGGTGCACCTCGTCGTCGACCTCCGACGCGATGCGCTCCTTCTGGGCCTCCGGGATCGGGCGCTTGCCGCACGCGGCCTGGATGCCGCGCAGCACGCTCTCGAGGTCGAAGGGCACGCGTGAGCCGTCCTTCTTCACCACCACGAGCCGCGCCGTCTTCTCGACCCTCTCGTAGGTGGTGAAGCGCTTGCCGCACTCCACGCACTCGCGCCGCCTGCGGATCGTGCCGCCCGACTCGGCCGCACGGCTGTCGATCACCTTGTCGTTGTCGCGGTTGCAGTAGGGGCAGAGCACGTGGCGTTCCGGGTCAGGGCACCAGCGGCGCGGCGCGTCAGATCTCCTCGATCTCCGACACCTTCTTGGCGGCCATGTCGTCGATGCGGGTCGTGACTTCCTTGGTGATGCGGTCCACCTCCTCGCGCGCGCGCTTGGCGTCGTCCTCGGAGAGCTTGACCTTCGTGTCGGCGAGCGCCGCATCGATCGCCTTGTTCGCGTCGCGCCGCTCGTTGCGCACAGCCACGCGCGACTCCTCGGCGAGCTTCTTCACCTGCGTCGCGAGCTGCTTGCGGCGCTCGGCGCTCGGCGCGGGCACGTTGACGCGGATCTGCGAGCCCTCCACCATCGGGTTGAGCCCGAGCCCGCTCTTCTCGATGGCCTTGGCGATCTCGCCCTTGGCCGACGGGTCGAAGGGCTTCACGAGAAGCTGCGTCGCCTCGGACACGCTGACGGCGGCGAGCTCGCGCAGGTCCACGGGGCTCCCGTAGTACTCCACCTTGACGTACTCAAGCAGCGCCGTGCTCGCGCGGCCCGTGCGCATGCCGCGGAACTCCCGCTGCAGGTAGTCCACGCTCTTGCCCATCCGCTCCTCGGTCTCCAGAAGGATCATGTCGATGTCCATGGGGGTGCTCCTGTCCTGGCGCGTCAGGCCGTGACCACGGTGCCGACGCGCGCGCCATCCACGACCTTGGCGATGTTGCCGGCCGTGCGGTAGTCGAAGACGACGACGGGCAGCGAGTGCTCCATGCACATCGTCATCGCGGTGAGGTCCATGACGCCGAGCTGTCGCTCGAGCGCCTCGCCGTAGGTGAGGGCGTCATACCGGGTGGCCGACGGGTCGGTGCGCGGGTCCGCCGTGTAGATGCCGTCCACCTTCGTCGCCTTGAGCAGCACGTCCGCACCAAGCTCGATCGCGCGCAGCGATGCGCAGGTGTCGGTCGTGAAGAAGGGGTTGCCGGTGCCGGCGACCAGGATCACCACGCGGCCCTTCTCGAAGTGGCGCAGCGCGCGTGCCCTGATGAACTGCTCAGCGACGCTCGAGACGTTGAGCGCGCTCATGACTCGGCTCTCCACGCCGAGCGCGTGCAGCGCCTCCTTGAGCGCGAGCCCGTTGATCACGGTGCCGAGCATGCCCATGTAGTCGGCCGTGGACTGGTCGAAGGCGCCTCCGCGCGCGAGCCTGGCGCCCCGG
>VERO01000066.1 GCA_018882625.1 Phycisphaerales bacterium
GAAGGGCACACGACGCGCCAGCTCGCCGATGAA
This sequence comes from Phycisphaerales bacterium, assembly GCA_018882625.1. Lineage (GTDB taxonomy): Bacteria > Planctomycetota > Phycisphaerae > Phycisphaerales > SM1A02 > ZLKRG44. Next base: position 34 of record VERO01000066.1, read on the forward strand.
CTCCTGCGGGGAGAGCCCCAGCAGCCGCGCATCGGGCTCAATCGTCTCTACCCTCGTAGCCCCTGCCCCCAAGAGCCAGGCGCGGCGATCCTCCGCAGAGGCAAGGCGGGCAGGGCAGGCGCCCCTCAGGATGACCGCCGGGTGGGGCTCGAAGGTGACGGCCACCGCCTCTCCACCCCCTCCGGCGGCGGTCCGGGCCGCCCTGATGAGGGCCTGGTGGCCGAGGTGGACGCCATCGAAATTGCCTACGGAAAGGGCGATCATTGGGCGCGTGCTTGGGTGCGGTTGACCCCGTAGGCTATCTCTCCCCAATGACACCTGCCCAACCATCGACCCGTTCCGCGTCCGCCGCGGCCACCTCTGGTGCCCCCCCGAGCGGCGCCGAGGCCCGTCCGGAGACCGCCAGCCACCTCGTGGACGGACTGGCAGGCGAGTTCCGCAGCACCGCGGAGAGCGTCGTGCCGTGGTTCATCGCGCAGATGCCGGCCGTCTACTTCCAGGACACGTCGCCGGCCGAGCAGCGCGAGCACCTGCGGGCCCTGATCGCCGCGCGCGCATCGGGCCGATCACCTGACATGAATTTCCGGAGTGCAGATGGGCGCTCCGTCACCGCGATCCGCACCGAGAGCCGCTCGGGTGTGCTCGCCGAGATCCTGGCGTCGCTTCCGACCGATGCGTCGCTGCGCGCCGCGAAGATCCACACCTCGACCGACGGCAGCCTCGTGCTCGACACCTTCGAGTTCGGCGACCGGATCCCCTACAACCCCGCGGACGCCGCCCAGGCCGCCAAGGTCAAGGAAGCGGCCGGCTTCGCGCGCACGCTGCACCCCGACTGGACTGATGACTCGCAGCGCGCCTTCTTCGACGGGTGCGCCGCCGACTACCTGCTCACCCTCACCCCCTACCGTCTGTGCCACCACCAGGAGCTGTTCCGGCGCGTGAGCGGCACCGACATGGCGACGATCGAGATCGAGAGCGAGAGCAACCCGGCGTTCTCGCGCATCACGATCGCGGTGGCCAACGCGCGCACCCGCACCATGATGGAGCGCGTCGCGTTCCTGCTGGCGCGGCACGGCATCAGCATTGCGCGCGCGCACCTGGACCTCGTGCAGGACCCGCCGCACGGATCGGTGACCTTCCTGGCGTTCGTGATCCAGCGCAGCGACGGCACCGCGCTGCGGCCCGACGATCCGCAGTGGCCTGCCATCCGTCACGAGCTGCAGCGCATCAAGTGGGTGGACTGGATCCCGCAGCGCCTCACGCAGACCCACAAGGGACTCTCGCTCGACCGCGCCGAGGCGCTCGTCGGGTTCGCGGAGCTCGCCAACCAGGTGCTGGTGCCCGTCAACCCGTACGCGTACACGGTGGACCGGCTGCTCGACGTGCTGGAGTCGCAGCTGCCGCTGGCCCTGCAGGCCGTCGACCTCTTCGCGGAGCGGTTCGACCCGCGCGCGCCCCTCACGGATGACGCCTTCGCCCGCAGGCTCGCGTCCTTGCGCGCCGAGTGCGAGGCCCGCAGCTCCGACGAGACCACGGCGACGATCTTCCGCACGGCGCTCGACTGCATCGCGGCGGTGCGGCGCACCAACTACCACGTGCCGACGCGCTGCTCGTTCGCGCTCCGACTCGACCCTGCGCTGCTGCGCGGCACGACCCGCCCTGAGCTCCCCTTCGGCGTCTTCTTCGTCTCCGGCCGCGGGTTCGCGGGCTTCCATGTGCGCTTCAAGGAGATCGCGCGCGGCGGCCTGCGCGTCATCCGGCCTGCCACCCCGCAGCTCTACGACCGCGAGTCGGACAGGCTCTTCGACGAGGTGTACGGCCTCGCGTGGGCGCAGCAGCTCAAGAACAAGGACATCCCCGAGGGCGGCGCGAAGTGCGCCATCATCGTGGACCCCGGCTCGGAGCACAACCGCTGCGTGAAGGCCTTCGTGGACGGAATCCTCGACCTGATCACGCCGGAGCCGGCGACCAAGTCGCTGATCCTCGACCGGCTCGGGTTCCAGGAGTTCATCTACCTCGGCCCCGACGAGAACATCACGCCGACGCACATCGAGTGGATCGTGGACCGCGCGGAGCGCCGCGGCTACCCGCTCTTCGCGGCGTTCATGAGCTCGAAGCCTGGCGCAGGCATCAACCACAAGACCTACGGCGTCACGAGCGAGGGCGTGAACGTCTTCCTCGACGTGGCGCTGCAGGCGCGTGGCATCGACCCCCGCAGGCGTCCCTTCACCGTGAAGATCACCGGCGGACCCGACGGCGACGTGGCGGGCAACATGATGCGCATCCTCGAGCGCGACTACGGCGCGAATGCGCGCATCGTCGGCATCGCCGACGGCAGCGGCGTGGGCGAGGACCCGCAGGGCCTCGATCACGGCGAGCTGCTCCGGCTCTTCCGCGAGGGGCTCCCGATCGCGAAGTTCGACCCGTCGAAGCTGTCGAAGTCCGGACGGATCGTTCCGGTGGAGGCGTCGGATGGCCCCCAGCTGCGCAACACGATGCACAACCGCATCGAGTCGGATGCGTTCGTGCCCGCAGGCGGACGGCCCGGCACGATCAATGGCCGCAACTGGCGCGACTACCTGCTTCCGGATGGCCGGCCATCGAGCCCGCTCATCGTCGAGGGCGCGAACCTGTTCCTCACGCCCGAGGCGCGCGAGCACCTCTCGCGCGCGGGCGCGACCATCGTCAAGGACTCGAGCGCGAACAAGTGCGGCGTGATCTGCTCGAGCTACGAGATCGTGGCGAGCATGCTGCTGAGCGAGGAGGAGTTCCTGCGCATCAAGCCGGTCTTCGTCGAGCAGGTGCTCGTGAAGCTCCGTGACTTTGCGCGGCGCGAGGCGATGGTCCTGCTCGGGGAGCGCAAGCGCCACCCTGACGTGCCGCTGCCGGACCTGTGCACCCGACTCTCGAAGGCGACCAACGCCGCAGCCGACGCGATCAAGGCGTCCATGGAGGACTGGGACGCGAACGACCAGGAGATGGCCTCGATCATGGTGCGCGAGCACGTGCCGCCGATCCTCCTCGAGACCGTCGGCAACCGGATCATGTCCGCGCTCCCACGGCCCTACATCGAGTGGATGGCCGCCAAGAGCGTCGCGAGCCGCATCATCTACCGCGAAGGCATCGACTTCTTCGCGTCGATGGAGACGGGCGCGATCGGGGAGGTGGCCCATCGCTACCTCACCGCGGAACGTTCGCTGCGCAGCCTGGTCGCGGAGGTCCGCGCGAGCGGCATCCCGCACGCCGAGCGCATCGCATCGCTGCTCGAGCGCGCGGGCGCGCGGGCGGCGCTGTTCGAGGCGTGATCCGGTCCGGTGCGGGAGTCCCCCGCCACGGGTCCCGGCGGCTGGCCCCGGCACCTTCGCAGTCGGCTGGCGCCGTCGGCGGGGTAGCCTGCCCGCCATGCACAGCACCATACGCCTGCGATGCGTCGGATGGGTCGGAACAGCGCTTGCCGCCATCGCCGCCGCGGTCCCGGTCGCCCCGGCGCATGCCGCTCCCGCGCGCGGGACCGCCCTCGTCCCGGTGCAGGACGCGACGCCCACGGAGATCCCCGCATCCGCGGCCATCGAGGCTGTGACGCTCTACCCAGGCCGCGCGTCCGTCACGCGCATCGCACGGCCAGCGCTGAAGCCGGGGCTCTGGCTGCTCCGCTTCGATGACCTGCCTCCGACCATCCAGCCTGACACGCTCGAGGCGCGCACGAGCTCGGGCCGCGTGCTTGCCGTCGACTACTCGTCCCGCCCTACGGCGGATCGGTCCGGCACCCCCGAGGCGAAGGCGCTCGATGCGGAGATCAAGGCGCTCGAGGGCAAGCTGGCCCAGAACGAGAGCGCGATCGCCGCGCTCGAGTCCGAGCGCAAGCTCATCGACATGGTGACTGTGCGCAGCGGGAACGACGCCGCGAAGGATGGCGGCACCGACAAGCTTGACCTCGCGGCACTCGACAAGCAGATGACCTGGGTGCGGGAGCAGCGCGCACGCGTCAGCGCACGCCTGCGCGAGCTCGCGCTCGAGCGCGAGGAGCTCGGGCGCCAGCTCGACGCGGCTCGCGCACGGCGCGCGGAGCTTGGGGGCGGCCGCACCACGCAGGGCGCGGACGTGCTCGTGGCGCTGACCGAGGCCGGCACTCCGCAGGTCGAGCTCACCTACCTCGTGCGCAACGCGGGCTGGCAGCCCGTGTACGCGGTGCGCGCGATGCCTGCGGCGGGCACTGCCTCCGTGGACTACGAGGCGCTCATCACGCAGGCCACTGGCGAGAACTGGTCCGAGGTCAAGCTGACGCTCTCCACCGCCCAGCCCACGAAGGCGGCGACGCCGCCACCAGTCGATCCGTGGTCTGTCGACGTGTGGACGCCCCCTCCGGTGGCCATGGCCATGGACACAGGCGGGGGCGGCGGCATGGCCAAGCGCGGTGCGTTTGGCGCGCCCGGCGCACCTGATACGGCGGCCTATGCCGTCGCCTCGGCACCGTCGGAGGATGCCCGCGCCGCGGAGCTCGCCGAGCGCTTCTCCGCGGACGCATCCGTGGGGGGTGACGGCCCCGCGATGAACTTCTCGATCGTGCGCCCGGTGTCGGCGCCGAGCGATGCGGCGGTGCGCACGCGAGCGCGCATCGCGACCGTCGAGGGCCCAGCGACCTTCGTGTACCAGACTCAGCCGCTCGTGACCGAGGGCGCATTCCTGCGCGGCGCCATCGTCAACGGGAGCGCATACCAGATGCTCCCGGGCCGAGCCACCATCTTCGTCGGTGCCGACTACATCGGCAGCGCCGACTTCGCGGGCGCCGCGCCCAAGCAGTCCTTCGACGTGTTCTTCGGCACCGACCCGGCGGTCACCGTGAAGCGCGAGCTGCTCGGCCGGGACGAGGCGCAGTCCGGCCTCTTCGGCGGCGGGCTCGACACCACATGGAACTACCGGGGCTCGATCATCAACGGCACAGGCCGCACCATCTCGATCGAGTGGATCGACCGCATGCCCGTCTCGCGCAGCGACAAGATCCAGGTCTCTCTGACGCAGTCGAGCGCGCCGCTGTCGACGAACGCCGCATACGTGGCCTCGGACAAGCCGCGCGGCATCCTGCGCTGGGATCTCTCGGTGCCTCCCTCGGCGGCGGGCTCGCAGCCATTCACGCTGGCGTGGAAGGTGCTGCTCAGCCGCTCGAAGGACATCCAGACCACGCCGCTCCCCGAGAACTGAGCCGCGCCGACGGGCCGCCCGAACGGAACTTGAGCTCCAGCCCGCGCGGCCCCCTGCTCACGTCCACCACGGCGTGGGAGCGCTCTCCTCGATCATCGCCTCGCGCAGGAAGTTCACGGCGCGCGAGAATCCCTCGTCGACGCTCATCATCGCATCCTCGTGCTCGATCGACAGCGTGTGGCCGTTGCCGTAGCGGCGGATCATGCTGATGAAGGGCTTCCAGAACTCGTGGCCGTGGCCGTACCCGCAGGTGCGGAATGTCCACGACCGGTGGCGCAGGTCGGTGTACGGCCGCGCATCGAGGTAGCCGTTGAGCGGGCCCTCGTGGCGGTCCAGCTCGGTGTCCTTGGCGTGGCAGTGGAAGAGCAGTCCGCGCTCCCCAAGCTCGCGCGCCGCAAGCACCGGATCGATGCCCTGCCAGAAGAGGTGCGAGGGGTCGAGGTTCGCGCCGAGCAGAGGCTTGCTGCGGAGGCCGCTGGCCCTCATCGCGCGATCGCTCAGCCGGATGATGGTGTCGGTGTTGTAGACGCAGAATCCGGGATGCGCCTCCCAGGCGGTGCGCACGCCATGCTTCGCGCAGAGCTTCGCCTGCGCAGTCCAGTAGGGCACCAGCACGCGGTCCCACTGGTACGCGAGGATCTCGCTGAACTCGCTAGGCCACGGGCAGGTGACCCAGTTGGGCATCGTGTCGCGTGGCGATCCGCCCGGGCATCCCGAGAAGGTGATCACGACATCGGTGCCGAGCTTGCGCGCGAGCTTGACCGCGGTCTCGTACTCGGCGTGATGCGCGCGCGCGATGCGACGGTTCGGGTGGACGGGGTTGCCGTGCACCGCGACGGCGCTCAGCTCGAGGTTGTGGTCGCGCAGCAGCCCGCGGATCCGTTCCTGCTCGCGCGCGCTTGCCAGCACCTTGGCGGGGTCGAAGTAGTGCTTCCCGGGGTAGGCGCCGACCGGCAGCTCGATCGCGTCGAGCCCGTGATCCGCGCAGAGCGCCACCACGGCCTCAAGGGGTTTCCCGGCAAAGAGGGACGCCATCACGCCAAGCTTCATGGGGAATCTCCTGAGGGGCGAAAGGTAGCGGGTTGCGCCGGGAGCCGTATGCAGGAAGAATGCACGCGTGGATCTCCTGATCGCCATCGCGCTGCTGCGCGATCCGCCGCCCGCGGACGTGCCGCCCGCTCCGCCTCCCGCGCCCGCGCCCGACGCCCCGGCGGCCGCACCCGCGCCGCCCGCTCCACCTCCCGCGCCCGCGCAGCCCGCTTCACTTCCCGCGCCCGCGCAGCCCGCTTCACCCACAACGCCGGCACCTGCATCCACCGTTCCTGCGGCCGATGCACCGCCGGTTGCGGCGCCGGCGCAGCCGCGACGTGTGCACATCGTCATCGATCGCCGCACCGAGCGCGGCGGATTCGTGGCGTACGAGGATGAGGCCCGCATCGTCATCGTCCGCGACGGCCAGACACTGGACCTCCGCAAGGACGAGATCCTCGACATCATTCCCCTCATCGACGTGAGCGCGCCGACGCCTGCGCTCATCCAGCAGCGCGATGGCGGGCTGTTCAAGGCGTCCCTCGTGGATGACGGATTCGACGCGGTCACCTACCGGATCGGCGCGGTCACGGCCTCCTTGCCGCGGACGAACGTGTACCGGGTGATTCTCGACATCCCGTTCGAGGAGAAGTACAGGCGCATGAAGGATGCCGCGGGCACGGCCGATGCCGCCAAGCGGCTTGCGCTGTGCGACTGGCTGTACCGCGAGCGCCGCTATGAGCTGGCGCGGGACGAGCTCAAGCCGCTCGTCGAGGAGACGGCGCTTCCCGAGGCCGTCGCGCTGCTGCGCGTGGTCGAGGCGCAGCTCGCGGTGCAGAGGGGCTCGGCATCGCGACCTGGACCGGCGGCGCGCGAGGCGGATCCAGTGCCAGACGAGCCCGAGCCGCTGCCCGCGCATTCGGGCCGCGCACTGACGCCCGAGGAGGTCAACCTGATCCGGGTGTACGAGATCGACTTCGACCGGCCGCCCCGTGTCCAGGTCGACCGCGAGGTTGCGCTCAAGCTGATGGACGAGCACTCCGCGAATCCGATGGTGCCTCACTCGGCCCCTGCGCGCGACCAGCTGGCCAGCGGAGACCCGCTCAACATCGTGAGGCTGATCTTCAGCCTCAAGGCCCGCAGCTACTACCCGAGCATCAAGGTGCTGAGCGAGCCAAGCTCGCTGCAGATGTTCCGCCGCAGCGTGCATGACGGTTGGCTGCTGGCCAACTGCGCCACGAGCGGCTGCCACGGCGGACCCGACGGAGGAAGGCTCTTCCTCATGACGAAGCAGGCCTCGACGGCAGGAGTGCGCTACGCGAACCTCCTCCATCTGCTCCGGGGGCGGCCGAAGGGACTTCCGTTCGTGAACTTCGAGTCGCCCATGGAGTCGGGCCTGATCCAGGGCGGACTGCCGCGCGACGAGGCGATCCAGCCCCATCCTGAGGTGCGAGGATGGAAGCCCGTGTTCGGACGGTCCATCGCTCCCCAGCGGCTTGCGGACACGCTGGCGTGGATCAGGTCGATGTACCAGCCCAGACCCGACTACCCCGTCGAGTACCAGCCGCCCCGCGTGGCAGTGCCCTTGCCCGGCTCGCCGGAGGACGCCAGCGAGCCCACGCGGTGAAGCAGGATGCCGTGCGGGGTAGCATCACACCTCCATGTCCGCTGCCATCCGTGTGCGTTCACTGTTCGCGGCCATCGCGATCGCTCCAGCCATCGCCCTCTGCGCGTGCATCGGCGAGGACCCGTCCGTGGCGGAGCGGGCCACCGCACAGCGCCGCATCGACGATGCCGCATCGAAGCTCGCGTCCATCGCTGCACAGACCTCCGGCGACCTCAAGGCCACGGCGGACCAGCTCCGTACGCTCGCAAGCCAGGTGCAGAGCGTGCCCGGAGCGTCTCCGGGCCAGCAGGCCGCCGCGGCGGGAGTCGCTGCCGGCGCAGCGCGCCAGGCTGGACTTCTCGAGACCGCACACGCACGCCAGATCGAGGCCACCAACGCGCGTGCGCGCGCACTTGCCATTCGGCTGGCCAGCATCGCGGCGCTCGCGCAGGCCGAGGCTGATGCTCACCAGGGCGCGAGCGGCGGCATGCCCAGCTCCTCGCTCGACAGTGCCCAGGACCTTGCGTCCCAGTCGGAGCAGGCACTAGCCGAGGTGAACGAGGCGCTTCAGGAGGTGCAGATGCGTGCCGAGGAGGCCGCAGAGGCGATGGCGGAGGCGAATGCGGAGGCAGACGCCCTGCGCACCGAGGCGCTCGCGGCGGACCCCCGCCAGGCGCACCGTCTGATCGAGCAGTCCGCAGGCCGGCGGGAGGCGGCGATCGAGGCGATGGAGCGTGCCCAGATGGCGGAGGCTGAGGCAACGCTCGGCGAGAGCATGCAGCGCATGACGCAGCTCGGGTCGGAGTCCGCGCGCAGGCAGGCGACGGCGCTCGCGGCCGCGCTCGAGTCGCTCACCGAGCTGAACGCGTCCTTCTCCGCACGCCGCAGCGGCGCGGCCGAGACCGTGCGCACCATGCAGGTCCGCGTCAGGGAGCTGCTGGACTCGAGCGATCCCGGCGCGCACGAGGCATTTGCCGCAAGCGTGCGGCAGGCGACCGAGGACTTCGAGCGTGCCGCATCGTTCGCGCAGCGGGCTACGCCCTCCGGGTCCGACCGGAGCGCGCAGTCTTCGGCGGCCATGGCCCGCACCAGCGCGGAGATGGCACGGGCGCTCGTGCACAGCATGCAGAGCGACGCGAACCTGTCGCACGCGCGCGCGCTCCTTGCCGTGGCGCTGGCGCCGGGCGCAGCAGGCGACCAGGCTGTGATGCAGCAGGCCCAGGATGCGCTCGCGAGGGCGACCGAATCGCACTCGAAGGCGGCGGAGGCGTACGCGTCCGCGCAGGAGAGCCTTGGGCGCAGCGGAGACAGCGCTCCGGTGCGCGAGCTGCGCGCATCGCTGACTGCATCGCTTGGATCAATGTCCGCGCCGTCGCTGGACATCCCCAAGGCGCCAGAGGCGCCCGCCAAGGCTGCGTCCGGGGGTGCGCGAGCAGCCGCCAGCGCATCGGCACCATCTGCCCCCGTCGAGGTCACCGACCCGCCGCACGCATCGCCCGAGGCGCTCGTCGCCTACCTGTCGAGCGGGCGCCTCGCCGAGAGTCCGGAGGCGATGCGCGCAGTGCTGTCCGGCAAGCGGCCCACGGCCAAGCCGTTCCTCGACGCGCTGATCGAGATGAACGGCGCCATGATGCGACTCACGCAGGCGATGGAGGCGAGCTTCGGCAAGGGCGGCGCAGGACTCGCATCCAGCCTTGGCGCCGCGACCGCATTCGGCGGTGCAGGCACCGAGTTCACCATCGTCTCGGTGGACGGCGACTCGGGCGTGATCAGCCAGAAGGGGGCGATGGGTCCCGCCGCGCAGCTTTCGATACGCCTCGACGGTGGCGCGTGGAAGGTCGACCTCGACGAGCTGGTGATGAAGGCGGGCCCCATGGGACAGATGCTTCCAGGCATGGTGAGCGCCTTCGTGCCCGCCATCGACGGCGTCTCCGAACGCATCACCGGTGGCCAGATCGCGAGCGCCGCGGATGCTGAGCGCGAGCTCCAGAGCGCCCTGCAGCAGGCCATGGCGCAGGCGATGGCCGGCGGCATGGGCGGCCCGCGCTGACCTCCCGCCGCGCGGCCCCCGCGGGCGGCCCGCAGTTCGAATCACTCGTGCGCCGGACGCGGAACTGGCTGGCTGAGCGCCGCGCGCGCGGCGCCGCGCGCGAGTTCCGGTGCCGCGGCATCTTCAGCGACCCTCGAGACTGCATGGCGCCATGGGGAACCTGAGTGGTGAAGCGCCCACACCGCGTTACGCGCCGCCATCGATGCGCTCATGCGCCGGAGCGCCCCTGCCCGCCATGCGGCACGCCGCTGCGCACCGCTCCAGTTGAGCATCTCAAGCAGGTCGAAGGATGCGCTGCCACCTTCCCACGCGGGATGCACGCCGACGCGACGTGACTTGCGCGTCGGCTGGTTGTGCGGGCACACCTCCTGGCAGATGTCGCATCCGGCGACCCAGTCCCCCATCAGCCCGGCCAGAGCGGGATCAAGGTCTCCGCGGTCCTCCAGGGTCAGTGCGGAGATGCACCGCCGCGCATCGACGGACCAGGGCTCGATCGCGCGGGTCGGGCACGCATCGATGCAGCGCGTGCACGACCCGCAGGGGTCGGCGGGTTCGTCCGGCGACGCCTGCCGAGCCGTCGGCGCGAGGTCCACAGTTGTGGCGAGCGTCGCGATCAGCGTCCACG
>VERO01000351.1 GCA_018882625.1 Phycisphaerales bacterium
GCAACAGGCGTCGACATGTCGTAGCCGGCGGACACGATGTGGCACGTGTCGATGCATGCCGCGAGCCGCGCGGGCTCCTTCCCCATGCCGATGACCGCCGCGATGTGCGCAAAGTCGTACCCAAGTGCCGTGCCCGCACCCGTGGTCGTCTCGAGGCACGTGCGCACGCGAAGCCCGGGCACCGCACGGTGCACCGCATCGAGGCTCGCGGCGATGCGCTCGAGGCCTGCACGCTCGTCGGGCGTCGGCGGCTCGCGCAGCAGGTTCGGCTCCGACGGCTTGCGCGCCGCACCCATGTGCGCGCCAGGATGGATCACGCACCGCTCGATGCCAAGCGCCTCGCAGCGCTCGAGCTCCGCCACATGCAGCGCCACCGACTTCCGGCGCAGCGCCGCATCCGGCGAGGCGAGGTTCACGAGGTACGAGCCGTGGCTGATCACGCGCTCGCCGCACTCGCGCTGCCAGCCCGCCCGCTCGAGCGCCGCGCGCCACAGCGCGATCTCCGATTCCGGCAGCGGCGGCACGCGCCACTGCCGCTGGTTCTTGGTGAAGACCTGCACGCTCGCGAGGCCCAGTCGCACGGCCTCGTCAATCGCGTGGTGGAGCCCGCCCGCGACGGAGAGGTGGCTGCCGTAGCGCGGCGAGTCATGGCCGGTCGCCACAGCATCCCGCAACCCGGTCGGGCCCTTCGCGCTGCGGGGCCCGCCCTTGCGCACGCGAGCCATGGTCAGACCATCCGCGATCCGGCAGCGCGCGCGGCAGCGACGATGCGCTCCGCGGTGCGCACGGCCGCGAACCCGGCGTTCGCGTCGACGGCAGTGCGACGGCCTGTGCGCACGGCGTCGAGGAAATCCTCGAACTGCAGTCGCAGCGGCTCGCCGTCCCCGATCGCCAGCGGCTCCACAGTCACCAGCTCCAGGTAGTTCACGCTCGAGAGGTCCGCGCCCGCCTTGAGCTGCTCGCGCACCTGCGCCAGCTTCTCCGCGTTCGCCGTGCGGCGCACCACCGTGCCCTTGCGCTCCACGAAGTCCGCGGACACGTACGCGTGCTCCGAGAACATGCGCATCTTGCGCTCGGTCTTGAGCGCGAGCCGGCTCGCCGTGACGTTGGCGGTGCAGCGCTGGCCGTCAGGCCCGGCCGGGAATATGAGCCGCGCATTGCAGATGTCCTCAGCCTCGCCGACGACGCAGACCGCATCGGCGTGGATCTCCTCGGGCTCCGATCCCATCAGCTTCAGGAGCACATCGAGGTCGTGGATCATCATGTCGAGCACGACGCCCACGTCCACCGACCGGAACGTCATGGGCGAGATGCGGTCCATCTCGACGAAGCGCGGGCGGATGTCTCCGACGGCCATCACCGCACGCATCACCGGGTCGTAGCGCACCACATGGCCCACCTGCAGGCACCGGCCCGATCGCGCAGCCGCATCGGCGATCGCGCGCGCCTCGGCCTCGTCAGGGGCAAGAGGCTTCTCGACGAGGCAGTGCACGCCGGCGGCGAGCAGCCGCTCGACGATCGCGCGGTGCGTCACCGTCGGCGTCGCCACGATCGCCACATCGACGCCCTGCGCGACCATCGACTCGACCGTGCCATGGCCCGTGCCGCCGAACTGCTCGATGATCGCCTCGCGGCGCTCAGGGTTCGCATCGACGACCGCCACCAGCTCCGTGCCCTCGGTGCCCGCGCACAGGCGCGCATGGTGGCGGCCCATGCGGCCGACCCCGACCACGCCGCAGCGCAGCGTGCCCGTCGCCGATGCGCTCACGCGCCCGCCTTCCCGCCGCGCCTGTAGCGCAGGCGGATGCGGTTGCCCGGCGGCAGGTACTCCACCTCGTGCATGTAGGCGCGCATCAGCATGATGCCGCGGCCCGAGGGGATCTCGAGGTTCTCGTCGAGCGTCGGGTCCGGCACGGCCTCGGGGTCGAAGCCCTCGCCCTCGTCCTGCACGATGAACTCCGCCAGCTCGGCTGAGATGCGCCACTCGAGCATGACCTCGCGGCCGCTCTCGCCTCGGTTGCCGTGACGGAACGCATTGACGAGCGCCTCCTCCATCGCCAGCCTGATCGCGAACCGGGCGGCGTCGTCGTAGCCGGCGCTCGCCAGGAGCGATGACACCTGGTCCTGCACGCGCTCGATGTCCGTGCGCTGCTCGCGCAGCACCTCGCGGCGGGTCTGGCCTGCGCTGTTCGGGCTGGATCCGTTCATCGCACTCGCTGCCGGAGGGACCCGGTGCGGATCACGCGCTGAAGCGGCCCATGGACTGCTCACCGGTCTCGTCGATGGTGAACAGCTTGTTGAGCTTGGTGATCACGAAGACCTCGAAGATCTGCGGCCTGATGTCCGACATCCGCAGCTGCCCGGACTTCTTCTTCACGGTGCTGTGCAGCGT
>VERO01000352.1 GCA_018882625.1 Phycisphaerales bacterium
ACCGCGCGCCGCACGGGCTCCCCCGCGCGACGCGCAGGATACGGCAGCGCGAGCGGGTCGACGGCATCGTGGTCGGCGACCAGGTATAGCCATCCGCAGCCTGAGGCGCGCGAGAGCTCGGCGGCGCACATGGCCTTGGCGAGGATGCCTCCATGCCAGAACGAGGGCTGGTGGCCGGTCGCCGCGCCGCGCCAGCCGGAGAGGCCAAGCGTCTCGAGTGTCGACGCGGCGAGCGGATCCGCCACAGCGGAAGATCCTGCGAGAGGCAGCCCGGCACTGCGGAATGCTCCCACTCCCCCGAGCCGCACGATGACCCGGTCTGCGACCGACGCCCTCATGCCGCGCCGGTGACGCTGTCCGCACCGCCCTCTTCAAAGAGCGCAGCCGCACCGTCGCTGGGCGTGCGCAGGCGGCTTCTGCACCGCCTGAGCTCGCGGTGGAACGTGTCGCGGTATGCGGCAAGGCGGACCGACGGGTCATCGAGGCCGCCGCCGAACGATCGGTTCGGGTCGTGGTAGATGCGCGGCACGGCAATCTCGCCGATGCGCAGCCGGTGCGCGGCAGCCTGCACCCAGAACTGCATCGGGAAGTCGTACCCGTCCACCGTGAGCGCAAGTCGCGCGCATGAGCGCGCGCGGTAGGCCTTGACCCCGCAGAACGCATCCGTCAGCGCCAGGCCAAGCGCCCTGTTCACCTCGCCTGTGATGGTGCGGTTGATCGCGCGCCGGTCGGCCGGAGCGTCGTCTCCGCGCATGCCGGCGCTCAGGTAGCGGCTGCCCGAGATCACGTCGAGCCGGTCCTGCCGGGCCGCGGCGAAGAAGGCAGGCAGGCATGACGGCTCATGCTGCTCGTCGCAGTCCATCGTGACGACCCACTCGTGCTCCTGCACGTGGGCCCAGTGGATGATGTCGCGCATCGAGCGCCCGTAGCCCATGTTCTCGCCGTGGCGGAGCACCTCGACGGGGTGCCGGGCGAGCAGCGCTGGCGTGGCGTCCGTGCTCCCGTCATCCACCACCAGGATGTCCGATGCGTAGCGCCGCACCTCGGACAGCACGCGGTCGATGTGACGCTCCTCGTTCCACACCGGGATCGCGACGAGAATGGACCGGTGGTTCGGCTTCACGGCGCAGGCCTCGGAGCGGCAAGCCTAGGCGCGCTGCGGACGAAAGCCCCGCGGCTCGTGCCGGTCGGGATGCCGAAGACGAATATGGTCTGCGACCAGCGCTCGGCCACAGGTCCCTCTCCGGGCACGATCCAGAGCGTCGTCACCCGGCGCGCACGCGCCATCTTGAGGTGCGCCTCGAACGTGTTCTCGACGACAAGCGCATCCGCCTCGCCCGCCGGCGTGCGCACACGTGACGTGCCCAGAACCCTCGACGAGCGGCGACCTGTGCCCCGGTCACGCTCGCCGCCACCGATCCACTCGACGCGCATCGGGGACTCCGTCTCGAAGGCCGCGCCGGAGGGCTTGGGCCCATCAGGCGAGACCAGGAGCAGCGGCGGCTCGAAGACGCTGATGGACTTGTCGCCTGGCACGATCGTCCTTCGCAGTTGCACCGAGGACCCGTCGATCACCGATTCGGTCGTGGTCCCGAGCGGCTCGCGCCACTCGATGGCGTCGCCAGTGCGCACGATCGTGCCCACACGCACACCATCCGCAATCCGCATCCACGCATCATCCGTCACGATCCACTCGGACTTCCCGTCTATTGGGTACAGGTCCCGTGGGGCAAGGATCGCCCTCGGATCTTCTCTCATCTCTCCCAGCGTGGCCATCGGCTGCGGCCGGGCCTGCTGCGTGCGCGGTGTCGCGCACGCAGTCAGCCCGGTCGCAGCGGCAGAGAACGTGAGGACCCATGCGAGCGCGCGGCGCGCGCGGGTCGCGTGTCCGACGCAAGTCATCGGACCGGTAGTCCCTTCGATGCCCATGCGCGCCGAATCGACTCGAGGTCGGTGGCTTCGGTGACGGTCCCATCGGGCTCCGTCCGCCGCTTGCGCCACCCCTTCGCATCATGCGAGAGCACCTCCGGATCCTCGTCGACGCCGGGCCGCGTCACCGCGAGCCATGATCCGTCGCCCGAGCGAGTCCAGCTCTCGACGCGCTGCGGCATCCGCGAGGTGCGGGCATCGAAGCAGTAGTAGGAGACGTCGCCGCGCGGCGGTGCGCCATCCGCGAGAAGGCGCCCGAGCACGAGCTGCTCCGCCTGCGACAGGTAGATCCCCTCCGGCACCGTCCAGCGCCGCTCATTGCGGGTGCGCTGGTCGGCATCGGAATCGACGACGATCAGCTTGGGCTTGGGGTTGCCGACATCCTGCGCCATGCGCACGCCCATTTGGCCGTAGGTGCGCTCGGGACCGCCGCCGCGCTCGGTCACGCGCACGGTCCACGCC
>VERO01000353.1 GCA_018882625.1 Phycisphaerales bacterium
CCACAAGCGCGACCGCCGCGGCGAGCGCCGCGGCGAGCGCGCGCACGCCGATGTCCTTGGCGCCCGGCACTCGGTACCAGAGCACCGCAGCCGCGGCCGCAAGCGCAATGGTCTCCGAGCGCGGAACGCCACGCACCGAGACGGCCGCGCCCGCCACGGCGATGACCGCCGCTGACGCATAGATCAGCTTCCACGAGCTCCATGCCGAGGCCCACGGCCAGCCATCGGTCACGACAAGTGACATGCACAGCGCAGCCGCGCACGCAGCGCCCGACAGCCATGTCTCACGCCGCTCACTGCCTGGCCCATCGCCGCAGGCGCGAGCCCACGGCGACGCGGGAAGCAACAGCACCACGACACCCGCCAGCGCCGGCATCAGCACCGCATAGAGGAAGAGCTGGTCAGGCGCCATGCGCGACCATCGGACTGCAGCGCATCACTTCGCTGCGGCCGGATCCTGCGTGATGCCCTCGATCGCCACGATGACGCGCGTGTCATCGCCGAGCGCGCCGTTCTCCACGCCGTAGCTGACTCCGTACTCGCTCCGCTTGATGCTGAACACCGCCTCGAAGCCGGCACGCGCGCCCATCCGCGTGCTCGACACTCCGGTGACCTCCACGGGAACGGTGACGCGCTTGGTCGTGCCGCGAATGGTGAGATCCCCGGTGACGTGCCACAGGTTCGCCGACTTCATCTCGCTCGAGACGCTCTTGAAGGTCATGGTCGGGAACTCCTTGGCGTCAAAGAAGTCGGGGCTCGCTAGATGCTCGTCAAGCTTCCCGTTGCCGCTGTCGACGCTCGCGGTATCGATCGAGACATCCATCGAGAGCGACTTTCCTGCCTCGTACGTCGCGGTGCCCTTGATGTCGTTGAACACGCCCCAGAACTGCCCCGCACCGAGATGGTGCACGCGGAAGAGCGCCATCGAGTGCACATCGTCCACCCCGTACGTGACCGGACCGGTCGCGGCCTCCGCACCCTGCGCTGCCGGCGCCTGCGCTGCTGACGCCTGCGCATCGGTGCGCAGCGACGCGATTGCAGCGCCGGCGAGAGCGGCGGATGCCATGAGCGAGAGCGTGACGACGGGACGACGTGACAGGCAGCAGAGCATCAGGATCTCCTGGACTCGGGATTGGGACCGGTGCCGCGCACCGGTGCCCCGACTCTACGCGCGCACGTCGCGCGGGATCCGCGGCTGCGCATCAGCTGGCGAGAGTTGCCGCGCTGCAGTCAGTCGGCATCGTGCAGCGCTGAGCTCAGCGGCTCTGCTCCAAACCCGGTGAATGACACGCGGTCGCTCGTCACTCCGCACCTGCGCAGCGACAGGAGGTCGCTGGCCCATGCCGCGATGGCGCGTGCCCGCGCGGCGCGTGCGGCCTGCCAGGACACGCACGCCTTGCCCGAAGCGATCCCCCCCCTGCCCCGCCGGCACTGCGCGACGCTGGCCTGTGTTGGCGGGGAGGTTGCGGCCCGCGCACTGCACGAGGGGGACGCCGGGGAGGTAGCAGAGCCAGTGCGAACAAGTCTCATGGGTGGTTGATCGAGACTCTGGAGGGGCGACTGAATCGCAGTTGGCCATTTTGAGAAACATGATCAGATACGTCCTATAAGTTAACAAACGCGTTGCGCGATGTTCTGGAGGTTCCACGTGGAACAGGATGTGTGCTGCTCTTTACTGGTAGACTGCGCTTCAGTCTTCGAACTCCGCACCACTCATAAGAGGCATGGACGCTATGGCACGCACCCAAGGAATCCCCGCGCATATCCTTCGAAGTCCTGGTAGTGATGGTTCTGGGTCGGAGCCTAGATCCGCTCCAAAGAAAGGAGCTGTCGTGTCCAGGCT
Source organism: Phycisphaerales bacterium (assembly GCA_018882625.1). Taxonomy (GTDB): domain Bacteria; phylum Planctomycetota; class Phycisphaerae; order Phycisphaerales; family SM1A02; genus ZLKRG44. The sequence goes on from VERO01000353.1 coordinate 1,844, forward strand.
CGGTCGCGGACTGGGGGCGCTGATCCCACCAGCGACAACCAAACAGCCAAGTGCGCCCGTTCCTGCGATTCAGGTCAAGGATGCCGCTCCGCCGACGGCTGATCATGAAATGAGTACTGCCGCCCTTAGCCCAGCCATCGAGGCGTCACACGGATCCAAGCCGGTCGTTGCGTTAGCGTCGAACACGAGCGATGTTCACGAATCGCCGCGGGCTCCCGGAACTGTCACGGGATCTCCGGCGCCAGCGATCGGTGTGGAGACCAAGGTCCCAAACCCACCACGTTCCACGTGGAACAGCACCGCCGACCAGACGGTTTCGATGATCCCGATTGCCCGAATCCAAAGGAACCCAAGGCAACCGCGCGAGCGCTTTGAAGACACGGCACTGAGGGCCCTTGCGGACTCGATTCGACAAGATGGCCTGCTTCAGCCCATCGTGGTTCGGCCAATGGTGGGAGTATCTGGACCCGCCAACACGCCACTCTACGAACTGATCGCGGGCGAGCGCCCACCGCGGGCATTCACCATGCTGGGTAG
>VERO01000354.1 GCA_018882625.1 Phycisphaerales bacterium
CGGGAACGTTGGTCGGGATCGAGATGACGTCGAGCGCGTAGATCTCGTGGAACTCGGTGGCCTCGGTGTCCGCGGTGCCCGTCATGCCCGCCAGCCGGCCGTAGAGCTTGAAGAACTTCTGGATGGTGATCGTGGCCATCGTCTGGGTCTCGTCCTTGATGCGGACGCCCTCCTTGGCCTCGATCGCCTGGTGGAGCCCATCGGACCACTGGCGGCCGATCATCTTGCGCCCCGTGAACGAGTCCACGATCACGACGCCCATCTGCCCGTCCTCGTCGCGGTCGACCACGTAGTCGCGGTCCCGCTCGTACACGGTGTGCGCGCGCACGGCCTGCTCGAGGAGGTGCGGCATGTCCATGTTCGAGCCGACGTAGAACGAGCCGATCCCGGCGACACGCTGCGCCTCCTCGATGCCCTGCGGCGTCAGGGTGGCGCGCTTCTTGTCCATCTCCACCTCGTAGTGCTGCGGGTTGCGGTCGCGGGCGCGCTCGAGCTCCGGCACCTGCGCGCGCGCGGCATCAAGCGCCTTCCTGAGCTGCGGCACCCTGTCGCGGTCCCGGACGTTGCGGATGTCGCCCTCGATCGTGGCGGCCTCGGCCCGCTTGCGCTGCACGACCTCGTCGGCGCGGTTCCACTCGGCCTGCTTGGCGACGAGGCCCTTCGCGAGCTGGTTCGCCAGGTCGTAGCGCGGCTTCGTGACGTACGCGGGCCCGCTGATGATGAGGGGCGTGCGTGCCTCGTCGATGAGGATCGAGTCGACCTCGTCGACGATCGCGAAGTCGCGCCGGCGCTGCACCTGGTCCTCCACGCGCAGCTTCATGTTGTCGCGCAGGTAGTCGAACCCGAACTCGGCGGTCGTCCCGTACACGACATCGCAGGAGTAGGCATCCCTCTTGCCCTCGTGCGACTGCATGTGCATGGGGTGGATCGCGCCGACCGTGAGCCCGAGCGCCCTGAAGAAGGGGAAGGTCCAGTCACGGTCGCGCTGCACGAGGTAGTCGTTGACGGTCACCACGTGCACCGACTTGCCCTCGCACGCCGCGAGATAGCACGCCAGCGGCGCAACGATCGTCTTGCCCTCGCCGGTCTTCATCTCCGCGATGCGGCCCTCGCTGAGCACGATGCCGCCGATGATCTGCACGTCGAAGGGGCGCGCCCTGAACGGCGGGCGCGACTCCGGGGAGAGGGCGCGCACGGCCTCGTAGACCGCCGTGGGGATGTCCATCCACTCCCACGGCTCCACCGCGCGGGTGCAGCCGCGCAGGTCGCCTTGCGGCTCTCGCGCGGATTCGGCATCCATCGCGGCGCGCGTCGCGTCGTACAGCTCGCGCACGTCCGCCGGCAGGGTCGCCGGGTCGAAGCCGAGCGCCGGGTTGAAGGCATTGCGGATGCCGACCGCGCGGTCCATGGCCTCTCGGGCGCACGCGAGCACCTCGGGGATGAGCGCGAGCGTGCTCTCGCCGGCGACGCTTCGGCGGCGGAAGGCGGCAGTCTGCTCGCGCAGCTGCGCGTCGGTCATGGCGCGGTAGGTGGGTTCGAGCGCGTTGACCTGCTGGACGATGCGCAGGTAGCGGCGCACCATGCGCTGGTTGCGCGTGCCAAGGGTCTTTCGGACGAACCAGTCGAGGACGGGAATGGGCATTGGAGCACCTGCAGAGGTCGTGGACGCGAGGGCATCGCCTCGCTGGATGAACCGGGATGGACGGTGGGCGCGAGCGGACGACGCTCAGCGCAGGGGATCGGCGCTCAGGCGCACGGGGGCGGCAGCGCGCAGGAGCCCCCGCGCACGGCCCACGCCAGCTGCATGGAGGCCGGCGGTACCTGCGAACGGACCTCGCCCGCATCGCATGAGGCGCGCCGTGCGTCGCGCGCCACGGACCTCGTGGCGCATGCAGATGCGCGATCGGCGCAGGTGTCGCCAGCGGCTCCGCGTGCCGCCGAGGAGCTGCCGGCGAGCGACGCCACCGGACCGGCTGCACCAAGCAGGGGCACTGCACCGACGATGGCGATGGCAGCGAGGATCAGCAGCGGCTGGAGGACAGTCACGTGCATGGCTAGGGGCTTGACCGCCCGACGATGGTAGCGGCCGGGTCGCCGCGAACCCTCCAGGCCGCGAGCAGGATCCCGCCGAAGGGGATCCACCAGATCAGGTCATTGGTCAGGATCGTCCAGCCGAAGCTCCAGGGGATGTCGCCTCGCGAGGCCGTCCACACGAAACCCACAGGCCCGAAGATCTTGCCCAGGAACCCCACCAGCACGATCGGCCAGTGGACCGTGGGGGCAGCGCTGGCTGCGAGGTACCCGATCCCGTAGACGCCGATCACCATCCCAAGGCACTGCCAGATGGCACGTGCGGTGCCCTGCAGCGGCTCCATGC
>VERO01000355.1 GCA_018882625.1 Phycisphaerales bacterium
TGGCGGCGGAGGATAGTCGCGCTGCGCCGATGGATGCGCCGATTGCCGCGGCGTGCGCGTAGCCTTCACGCCATGGCCCGGCTCCGCATCAGAGGCGTTCCGCTCGGCGCGTACCAGACGAACGCGTACCTGCTGTGGATCGACTCGCCCGAGCGCCCGTGCTGGGTGATCGACCCTGGCGAAGGCGCGAGCGAGGTGCTGCTGCCCATCATCCGCGCAGAGGGACTCCATGTGCAGGCGATCCTGTGCACGCACGCGCATCACGATCACATGGCGGGGCTCGAGTCGCTGCGCAGTGCGCTTGGCGAACTGCCGCTCTACGGCCATGCGGCGGAGCAGTCGTGGTACGGGGATCCGTCGATGAACTTGAGCGCGTACCTCGATGGCCCGCCCTCGTCGGCGCGCGCCCCTGATCATGCGCTCGCGGAGGGCGACGTCCTCTCCCTGGGGCCAACCCAGTGGCGCGTGATCCATGTGCCCGGCCACAGTCCGGGCTCGGTGGCCCTCGTGTGCGACGCGGCCAGCGTGGCGATTGTCGGAGACACGATGTTCGCAGGATCCATCGGCCGCAGTGACCTGCCCGGCGGGAGCGCTGCAGTGCTCGCGGCGTCGCTCGCACGCATGCTGCACGACCTTCCTGACTCGACTGCGGTGCATCCCGGACACGGGCCGTCCACGACGATCGGCGCCGAGCGCCGGTCGAACCCCTTCCTGCAGCGTGGCATGGACTGGGCGAACGCCTAGCGCGCCGCCCGCGACTGCGCCCACTCGCGCATCCTCAGCTCGAGCACGTCCAGCGGCAGTGGGCCAGCCCACAGCAGGTGGTCGTGGAATGCGCGCACGTCGAAGGCGGGCCCGAGCAGCCGCTCGCACTCGTCGCGGATCGCGCGGATGCGCAGCTCGCCGATCTTGTAGGCGAGCGCCTGGCCGGGCCACGAGATGTAGCGGTCGATCTCGCGCTCGATGTTGAGCGGCGAGAGCGCCGTATGCCGCGTCATGTACGCGATCGCGTCAGCGCGCGACATGCCCAGCGCATGCATTCCAGTGTCGACGACGAGCCTGCACGAGCGCCACATCTCGTAGAGCAGCCGCCCGAAGTCGTCGTAGGGATCCTCGTACAGGCCCATGGGGATGCCCAGCCTCTCCGCGTAGAGCGCCCATCCCTCGATGAATGCAGTCGACTCGACATCCTGGCGGAACTCGGGCAGGCCCTCGAGCTCCTGCGAGATCGCGATCTGGAGGTGGTGCCCAGGCACGGCCTCATGCAGCGAGAGCGGCACGATCTCGTAGGTCGGGCGCTGATCGAGCGCATAGGTGTTCGCGTAGAACCACCCAGGAAGGCCGGCCTTCATGCTCCCGGGCATGTAGTACGCGGTCGTCTGCTGCGGCGCCATGAAGCGGGGGATCTCGCGCACGCCGTAGGGCAGCCGTGGCAGCTTGCCGAAGTGCTCGGGCAGCAGCGCATCAATCCGCTTGCAGATGTCGCGGTACCGGGAGAGCAGCTCCTCGCCGCTGGTGCAGTAGAAGCGCGGGTCGGTGCGCAGGTACGCGATGAATGCGGCTCGCCGCTCGTCCGCGGGGAGCTGGGCGCGCGCGGGGTCGGCGGCGAGCCAGTCCGTGCGCGCAATCACCTGGTCCATCTCGGTCAGGATGCGAGCCACCTCGCGCAGCCCGATCTCATGGACCTCCTTGGGCGTCAGCTCCGTGGTGGTGAACCTACGGACGTCGAAGGCGTACGCCGCCACGCCCTCAGGTGCGTCCGACGCCGCGATCGTGTCTCGGCACGCGGGGATGTAGGCGTCCGCGAGCCAGAGCCTCAGCAGCCCAAGCGACAGCAGCGCCCCCTCGCGGGCACGGTTGACGCGCTCGCGCATGTCGGCGAGCTGTGCGGCGTCGATGCCTTGCGGCGGCCTGTCGAGCGGCCGCTCGAGCTCGCGCAGCCCGCCGCGCTGCACGGCATCGCACTGCTCGAGCACGCCCTGCATCACCCCCTTCGGGGGCAGCACGCCCTCGCCCAGGCCGGCCTCGAGCACGTCGCGGATGCTGTCGATGGACTCCGAGATGCGGCTGCAGCGCGCCACGTAGTCCTCGAGGTCCTGCGGCGTGCGGATCGGGACACGGTCGGCGAACTGCGGGAACGAAATCTGCGGTCCGCTCCGGTGGGTCACCGGCATCAGGTGCCTGCGGAAGGGCACGGCATCCACGGAGAGCCTGAACTGGCGCCGCAGCAGGTCGAGGTCGAGCCGTCGCTCCGCCGGCAGCTCCTCGCGCTGGATCGCCAGGGCACGCTCGAGGAAGAGCTGCATGTCGAGCTGCCTCGACACGATGCCGCGCATGGACGGGTCGTGGATGCGCCCTCTCGCTGAGGGCTCGCG
>VERO01000356.1 GCA_018882625.1 Phycisphaerales bacterium
TCTCGGGGCCATGCAGTTCATGCCGTTCGTGATCACGATCGCTGCGGTGCTGGCGCTGGACCTCCTCAAGGGCGTGCTGATCGGCATCGTGGTGGGCACCATCTTCGTGCTGCACCAGAACTCGAAGGATGTCGTATCCGTGACGCGGGAAGGCAACCTCGTGCGGATCCGCTTCCGCCGCGACGGAACGTTCCTGTGCAGGCCCGGCCTTGTCGCGGCGCTCGAGCAGGCGCGCGCCGGAGAATCCGTCGAGATCGACGCGACAGGGGAGTTCATCGACCAGGACGTGAAGGAGGCGATCGCCGCCTTCCGCGAGGACGCCGCGCACCGCGGCATCCGCGTTGAGGTCAAGGGTGTCGAAGTCGGCACTGCGTCAGGCGCAGCCCACTAGCTTCAGCCAGCCGAGCGCGGCACGAAGCGGAAGCCCTGGCCGCCGACGCTCGCGTCGCCCATCAGGCCGCGCGGGTCGAACATGAAGACGGCCATGCCGTGGTCGAACTTGGCCTTGGCGCTGCCGCCCGACTGCACCGCGTAGCCGGTGGCCTGCGCGTCAAGCGCGACCACGCCTTGCTTGAAGGCATCGAGCGAGCTCTTGTTCTCGAAGAAGATCACCTCTGCGGTGACGCCGCCGCCGATGCTCAGGCCCACCGTGCCCGAGGTGACGCTGCACCAGCCGATCATGCTGCCCTTCTCGAAGACCTCGCCGTTGCCGAACGCGCCGCCGAAGATGATCGCGCCCTTGGAGATGTCAGGCATGACGGCGTAGCCGTAGCTGTCGTTGAACCACTTCTGCATCCCAGGATCGCGCGCCTTCATGTCACGGACCACCTCCTGCACGCGCGTCGTGAGCTCCTCCTTCGAGACCTCGGTCTTCGGGGCCGTGTCGCACGCCACAACGGACATCGGGACCGCGGCGAATGCAGAAGCGAGGAGGAGTGCGGAGATGGGTGTGCGCATGGCTGTGATCCTGTAGGGGGTGAATGCGTGACCAGTCCTCGGTCACGATTGCGCGATCATAGGCATTCCCGGCCGTCAGCAGCTCTTCACCAGCAGCGCCACCACGTGGGTCTCGATCGCACGTCCCTCGCCGACGGCGTCGACCTTCTCGTGGGTCTTGCCCTTGAGGTTGAGGCGGTCCGCGGGGCACCCGAGGATCTGGGCGATCCTTGCCACGATCTCCGACTTTCGTGGCCCGACCTTCGGGCGCTCGCAGATCACCGTCATGTCCATGTTGCCGATCTCGTAGCCCGCCGCGCGCATGCGGACGGCCGCCTCCGCAAGGAACATCGCGGAATCGCCGCCCTCCCACCGCGGATCCGTATCTGGAAAGAGCTGCCCGATGTCAGGCTGGCCGAGCGCCCCGAGAATCGCATCCGTCACCGCGTGCAGCAGCACGTCTCCATCGCTGTGGCCCACGGGCCCCCGGTCGTGATCGATGCGCACCCCACCCAGGATGAACGGTCGCCCCCGGCCCGCTGGCGCCACAGGCTCGAGCCGGTGCAGGTCGTATCCGTGTCCGATCCTCATGCGCTCTCCCGTGCCGGCGCACGCTGCCGCGCTGAAGGTTCTGCGCTCATCCTCTCGCGCAGGTCAGTCCTGCGGGCGGTCCTTCTTCGCCGGCTGCGCCTCGGTTGCCGGATCGACCGCGCCCTGAGCCGGCGGCACCAGCTCTCCAGGGTTGGTCGGCATCGGCTCGGGTCCAGGCCTGAAGCTCACGTCGATGCGCCGGCACCATGCGGCTGGGCATGCGAGCTGGTTGCTGAGTCCGCCGTACTTCATCGGCGCATCAGCCACTTCCCAGATCATCTTGTCGGGGCGCTCGCGCGGATGGTCGCCTCCACCGTCCACGAAGCGGAAGGTGAGCTGCTTTCCGGGAGGGATCGCGTAGTGGAAGAACGGCTGGTTCGTGCACGTGTCCATGATCGTGATCGTCGTCGGACGCGTGGGCGTGGAGATGTACACGTAGGCCCGGTTGCTCCCGGTCATGATGCCGCCCGCGGGGGTGTAGCAGGAGGCCAGCAGGGCGATGGCCGCCGCGGCGACCGTCATGAGCAGGGGGCGTGCCGAACGTGGCATGGCGCGGAGTCTAGCAGTGTGCGCGGACGAGTTCGCAGAATCGGTGGCCGCGCTCCTCGAAGTTGGTGAACTGGTCCCAGCTCGCGCACGCGGGCGAGAGCAGGATCACGTCGCCGGGCCTCGCGCGCGCAAATGCGGCCTGCACCGCGGCGTCGAGCGTGCCGCACTTGAAGGCGGGCCAGCTCGTGGAGCCTGCGCATGGCAGTGCTGCCGTGCCATCGGGTTGCGGAACCAGCGCCGGCGCGGTGGCGCCGATCGCGTAGAGGCCCGCGAGGATCGGCGCCAGGT
>VERO01000067.1 GCA_018882625.1 Phycisphaerales bacterium
CTCGCATCCGCCGCGCCGCCCGGCCTCAGTCCGCCGGCGATGCCCGCGACCGTGCCGATCGCAAGAGCCACAAGGATCGCGCCGATGCCGAGCGTCGCGGACACCGGAAACCCAGCCGCGATGATCTCGTTGACGGTCCAGTCGGGATGGCGCAGGCTCGGCCCGAGGTCGAATGGGCGCGGATGCGATCCAAGCACCCAGGCCACTCCACTTGCCTTCGCGGCGTAGTCCACGAGGAACGCGCCCGGATCGTCGAGCCTGTACTGCGCGCGCATCGCGGCGGCGATCTCGGGAGGCGGCCGCCGCCCTTCCTGCTCAAGCGGATTGCCCGGCACCACCCACGCGAGCGCGAACGTCAGCAGCAGCACCGCCGCGATGACCAGCGGCACCTGCGCGAGCCGACGCAGGATCATCGCAGTCATGGCGATGCGGCCTCAGGCGATGCGGTCCCCGGCAACGCGGTCGTCGGCGCAGCGGCCTCGGGCGCAGCGGCCTCGGGCCGGTGCAGCCGGTTGAGGTACTGCGCGAGCGACGCATGCCGCGACAGTCCGTGCAGCCGCGCGGGGTCGTACATGTAGGCCGTCACGTACTGGCACAGCGGCATCAGCGGCATGTCCTCCTCGACGAGGATGCGCTCCGCCTCGCGCAGGAGCTGCGCGCGCGTCGCACGGTCAAGCTCGGCCGCTGCAGCGTCAAGCAGCGCGTCGTACGCAGGGTTGCGGTACGCGCGGTCGTTGTTGCCGTCGGTGGAGCGGTTGAGCTCCAGGAACGTCGTCGGATCGGGATAGTCGCCGAACCAGCCGCCGCGTCCCACCATGAAGTTGCCTGAGCGCAGGTCCTCCTTGGCGAACTTGCCGTCCTTGCCTCGCAGCTCGCAGTCGACGCCGAGCGTCTCGCGCCACATCTGCGCCATGGCCAGCGCGTTGTCGCGCGTGCGCGGGTTGCCTGTCATGTACAGGATGTCGACGACCGGGAAGCGCCGGCCCTGCGCATCCTCCACGCGCCCGTCGCCGTCGCGGTCGCTCCATCCGGCGGCGGCGAGCTCCGCGCGCGCCGCGGCCGGGTCGTGCGGGAGTCCTGCGGGCGGCTCGTACCACCCGAACGCGCCAGCGGGCACGAGCGATCCCGCCACGCGCTCGCGCAGCCGCGTCACCTTCTCGGTGATCGCGCGCTTGTCGACCGCGCGCGCGAAGGCGCGGCGCACGCGCGCGTCAGCGAAGGGGTTGGGCCTGCCGTCGGACAGCGTCGGCCTGCAGTTGAAGTTCCAGAAGTCGGTGCCGAACGCCGGCAGCACATGCACATCGCGCCGCTCGCCCGGCCCCGGCTCGGGAAGCGCAGCCATCGCCGCATCCTCATCCATCCCCGAGTCGCGCAGCTGGCGGAAGGCCGTGGCATGCCGCTCGATCCACGCCCGCTGCTCGTCGGCCATGTCGGCGCGGTACTCGACGGTGAGGTCGCTGATCCAGTCGACGTCGCCTGACTGGAACGCCAGCACCGCGGTGTTCGAGTCCTCGATGGGCCGCAGCTCCACAGATGCGGGGCGCGGCGCCTCGCGGTTCCAGTGGCGCGGGTTGGGCTCGAAGCGCATGCCGCGCTTGTAGCGCCAGTCGGTGACCATCATCGGGCCGTTGCTCACGAGCGTGCCAGGCTTGAGCCACTTCGGATCAAGCTTCACGCGGCCTGACTCCGCGTCGATGGAGAGGTGCGCCCCGAGCGTTGGCCGGTGCACGGGGAACAGCGTCGGGAAGGCGAGGATGCTCGGCCAGTAGGGGGTCGGCTGCACGAGATCGACCTCGATCGTGTGCGCATCCGGCGTGCGCACGCCCACCATCTCGCGGTAACGCTGCAGCGTGCGCTCCCACAGCTCGCCTGCCGCAGCGGCGCGCTCGCCGTCAGGCAGTGCAGCGATCCGCTCGAGCTCTCGCGTGCGCCACTCGAAGAAGTCGCGTCCGCCCCGGATCATGAACAGGAATCCGGAGTAGTCCGAGGCCATGTCGGGCAGCAGCGGCCGCATCCAGGCCTGCGCAAAGTCCTCCGATGTCACCGGGTCGCCGTTGGACCACCGCGCGCCATCGCGCAGCCTGAAGGTCCACGTGCGCCCATCGGGCGACACGCTCCACGACTCGGCCACGCCCGGAAGAGGGTCGCTGCCATCCGGCGATTCCGTGAACAGGCCCTCGAAGATGGATTGCGCTACGCGCACATCCTGCTGGTAGGTGATGCGCTGCGGATCGAGCGTGAACACATCCGGGCTGACGAAGACGATCTCCGCGCGAGGCAGCGGGCGGTCGAGCGCCACGATCCCACCCACCAGGAGGGCGAGCAGGGCGAAGGGCGCGAGTGCGCGCAGCATGAGGCGTCAGCTGCCGCGCGGGCGGCTGGCCGGTCGGCCAAGGATGGCGCGGAGGTTGGTCGCCACCGCAGCGGCCTCGCGGAAGTCGCTGTCTGACGCGCCTTCACCCTTGGGGGGCGTCTGGCCCATGGACTCGACCTTCGCCAGCACGGGGGCCAGGCCGCGGTTCATCGCCGTGAGCTCGCCCGCGGGCGTCAGCGCAACCTGCTGCTGCAGCACGACGCCGAGCGACCGCCACAGCGCGTGCACAAGCGCGGCATCCTCGCCGCCCTTGGCGACGCGGTCCGTGAGCGACTTGAGGGCCTCCACCTGGGCCTTGCGCGCATCCTTCTGGACCGCCGCGGGGATCGCCTTGGCGGTCGCGAGCGCGAACAGCCCCTGGAAGTCGTAGAGCGCCGCCATCCACGAGGTCTCGCTCGCCATCGCCTGCTTCAGCACCCGGATCACGATGGCCGACTGCGCCTCGTTCATGGGGGTGCGCGCGACAGATCCGGGAATGCCGCTCGCCGCCACCAGGCGCAGGGCGGGCGAGCGCTGCTCCTCGGGGTCGGCCTGCTTGCAGAGCGCGAGCACAGAGTCCGGGGTGCCCAGCGCGCGCATCACCTCGAGTGCGTTCGTGGCGGCGAAGGGGTCGCCCGACTGGACGATCTCCGAGAGTCGCGGCAGCAGGCTCTTGGCGCACTCGGCGCGGAAGAGGGGAGTGGCCGTCGACTGGCTCAGCGTGCGTATCAGCTCAGACCGCCCGCCACGCACGTCCTCAAGGTCCTTGGCCGAGAGCTTCGTGACGTTGCGATCAAGGAACGAGCCGAGGGTGCCGAGCTCCTCCGGGGTGAGCGGACGAGTCGCGGACACGATCGACGACGGGAGCCTCCCCGCCTGCGCGAGCGCATTCGGGGCGGGTACGACGGCGCACAGCAGCGCAGCGCAGAGGATGGCAGGGGCCCATCGCATGAGGGTGAAGATCCTAACACGAACGGTTCGCGGTACGCGGCGACTACACTTCAGGCTGCCGATGTCGCTCGTGCCGTGCCTGATTGCTGCGGTGGTTGCTGGTGCGGCCGCTCAGCCCGCTGACGCGTGGCTCGCCGGCCCGGGGCAGGCCGGCCAGGCGCCGGCACCCAGCCAGACCGACGCCGCGATCGCACGAAGGCTTGCCGATGCCTTGACCCGCGAGGGGTTCACGTCGCTGGAGCCCGCGGATGTGGTCCCTGCCGACCTCGCCTGCGGCCTCGCCATGTTCAGGCAGGCCGCCGAGCTCCGACCGGACGACCCCGCCATGTGGCGGCATCTCGCGCGTGCGGCACAGCTCGCCGGGCCGCTCGTTCCGGAGGCCGAATCTACGGCACGCGCCGCGACGGCGAGGCTCGCGAAGCTGGAGCCGCAGGACCAGGTCATCCGCCTGCAGAGGATCGTGGACGCGATCGAGCATCGTGACACGGCGGAGGAGCGCATCAGTGCCCTGAGGTCGTTCCTGGCGCCTGAGGTGGTGCGGTCGATCGGCGCGCCTGTGGCCGCACGGCTCGCATTTGACCTCGCACTGCTCGAGTCGCGCCGGGGCAACATGGATGCGTTTGCCCAGGATGTGGCTCAGGCGCTCGCGCTGTGCCCGGCGTTCCCTGCGGCGGCCCAGGCTGCAGCTGGCTTCTTCGCCGAGCGTTCCGAGGATCCGGTGGGACAGGCCGAGCTGCTGGTGACCGCAGTGATGGCCGACCCTGGCGATGAGCGCACGCTGCAGCGGCTCGGAAACCTGCTGCTGCAGTACGGCGCTTACGGGTCGGCGGCGCGCGTGTACCGCATGGCGGGCGACGCGGCGTCCGCGGCTGACCGGTCGCAGAACACGCAGGACGTGATCGCGTCGGATGCGGCGCTCGCGCTCTGGATGTCCGGCCGCCCTGCGGATGCGCTCGAGCTGCTGCGCAGGCGCAGCCAGCGCCGCGCGTCTGCCTTCATCGACAGCCTGCTCGAGATGAACCCCACGATGACGCGAGCGGAGGCGAATGCCATCATGCCCCGCATCCCCACCATCGCGGCATCGCTCGAGGTCGCGCTCCTGCGCGCATCCGGCAATGCGGAGGGGGTCGCGGTGTCCCTGCAGAATCTGGCCACGGGAACCACCAACGCCGCGCGCATCTCGCCTGACCAGCCTCAGGCCATCCGGACGGCGGCGGCGGAGACGCTGCTCGAGGGCGCCAATGCGCTGGCGCTGCTCGGCGGATCTGCGGAGCAGGTGCGCTCCATGGTCGCGGCGGCCGAGCAGATCAGTCCGCTGACCGAGCAGGCCAAGGCCAGATTCGAGGCGTGGATCCTGCTGAACTCCGGCGAGCCTGCGAAGGCGCTCGAGCTCTTCGCCGCGAACGCCTCAGGCGACCCGGTCACGGCGTATGGCATGGCCATGGCCGAGACTGCGGGTGGCGACAGGCAGAAGGGGATGCGCGCGCTGCTGGACCTTGCGCGCGGCGCGAGAAGCATGCTGCCTGGCGCGCTCGCTGCAGAGGAGGTGCGCCGCGTGACGGGGTCGCCCGTACCGGCGGAGGAGGTCGCAGCACGGCTCGATGCGGTGGTCGCCGGGATTCCGCCGGCGGTCGACCGGATGCTTGCCGGATCGGACCGCGCGCTCGGGCTCATGCTCGAGCCCGTGAGCCGCAGCTGCCGGGCGTTCGATCCGGTTCTTGTCGACGTCCGGGTGCAGAACCGGTCGTCGATCCCGATGGCCATCGATGCGCTCGGGCCGATCGAGCGTGCCGTCGCCGTCACGCCTCGGCTGAGCATGACAGGCGAATCGAACATGCTGCGACTGAATCCTGTCGTGGTGCCCATTGACCGGATGCTGGAGCTTGGCGCAGGCCAGGCGGTCACGGTACGCATCGACCTCATGTGGTATGCCGCAGGCCGGAGCATCGTCGCGGCGCCACTCGAGGGCGCGCAGGTCGGCCTGCGCGGATCGCTGAACTTCCTCGCTGGTCCTGGCACCGTGAGGCACGGCTCGCTCGGTGCCGATGCGACGTGCGACACGATCCGTGTCGATGGGATCTTCTGGACCGCCGCATGGCTCGACGAGTCGATCGCGATGGTGGCCGGCGCCATGAGCGACGAGTCGGTGGTTCGGACGGCGCTCCTGCTTCACCTGTCCCAGTCCAAGGGCACCACCGAGGAGGACCGCACGCGCGCGCGCGATGCGGCCCTCGCCGCCTTCCCGCGGTGGTCGGCGCATGCGCGCACATGGATCACGCTGGTGGCGCCGCGGGGCGAGGCCAGGGTGGACCAGCTGGCGCAGCTCGCCTGGTCCGATGCGGACCCGCTCGTGAGGGCGGCCGCGGCGCTGGCGTTCGCGGGCGACTCGCGCCAGGCGGAGGTCGAGCGGGCGCTCGCATCCGAGGATGCGTTCGAGCGGGCAGTGGCCGGGGGCGTCGTGTCCAAGTTCGACCGCGAGCGCAGCCGCATCGCGGAGCGGCTGCGCACGGGCGACCGCTCGCAGGATCCCGTGTCCGGCACTGGCGCTGTGGCGCCTGCCGTGCCCCCAGGTCGCTGATGCGCTCGCGCGGCAGATGGCGCGTGGCAGGATTCGCAGTCGGCGCGATTCTGGTGGTGGCAGCCGTCGTGGCTGTCCTCAGCAACCGGTCCCTCGCGACCGCGGCGCTCGATTCCGCGAAGGGCGCAAGCGCTGGCACCATCGCGCTGCTGGTGGGCGGGGCGATCGTGAACCTCGTGGCGAGCGCCGCCGGCCTTCGGGCGCTGATGCTCAGGCATGGCCAGGTGGGCGCGATGGAAATGCAGGCGGTGATCGCGTCAGCCACGCTGCTGAACTACGCGCCGCTGCGGCCAGGCCTCGCGAGCCGTGCGGCGTACCACCACGTCGTGAACGGGATTCCCGTGATGGCCACGGCGCTGACTGTGGTGCAGTCGATGGCGCTTGCGCTGTGCGGCATTGCGTGGCTTGTGGCGTCGGCATGGCTGATGCGCGCAGGTGGCGGCTTCGGAGGCCCGCAGGTCGGATTTGCGTTCGTGGCGCTGGCGCCCGCGATTGGGGTGGCTGGGATCATGGCAGCGCCCGCAGGATCGTGGCGGCGCACCATCGCCGTGGCATGGCTGTGGCGATGCGTCGACATGTCGGCATGGGTCGTGCGCTACCACGCCGCCTTCGCGATCACGGGCATCTCGCTGTCGCTCGCCGACTCTGCGGTGGCGGCAGCTGGCGCGGGTGCGGCGAACCTCGTGCCCCTGGTGGGCAACGGCCTCGGCGTGCGCGAGTGGCTGGTGGGCATCATGGGCTCGTCGATGCGCCTGTGGACCATGGATGCGGGACTCGCCGCCGACATCGTCAACCGCGCGGGAGACCTCATCGTGTGCGTGCCCTTAGGGCTCGCGGCGCTGCCGTTCGTGGCGGCCCGCCTCCGGCACGCGACTCGTGCGCAGCGCGTGCCGGATGCAGCGCACGCGCCGTCGGAGTCGCCGCCGCCCATCGAGCTGCCGCAGCAGCCCTAGCATCCGCGTCCCATGGACCGACCCACACTGGCACGCCGGATCGCCGAGAGCGCGCTGCTGCGCGGCACATTCACGCTGCGCAGCGGCAAGACATCGAGCTACTACCTCGACAAGTACCTCTTCTCGACGCAGCCCGACGTGCTGCGCGCCCTCGGCGACGCCTTCGCGTCGCGCGTGCCGGCGGGCACCGTGCGGCTCGCGGGCGCGGAGCTCGGCGGCATCCCCCTCGTGAGCGCCGCCGCGATGTCGAGCGGGCTCCCGTGCGTCTTCATCCGCAACCAGAAGAAGGACTACGGCACCGCGAAGCAGCTCGAGGGCAAGCTCGACGCGGGCGACCGCGTGGTGATCGTGGAGGATGTGGCGACGACCGGCGGGCAGGCGCTCGAGGCGGCTAAGGTGATCCAGGCGCAGGGCGCCACGGTCACGCACATCATCGCCACGATCGACCGCCAGGAGGGCGCGCGCCAGAACGTGGAGGCTGCAGGCATCGCCTTCGATGCGCTCTTCACCGTGGCCGACCTCGGCATCACGGCGTGAGCCGCCCGAGGCCGCGCGCCGTGCGGCGCCACGGTCCCCGCGCACCTGTCGCGCCTCAGGGCGTGAGCCCTGCGCGGGCGCGCAGGTGGTCGAGCACGTTCATGAAGTTGATGTAGGCGTCGTACGGCGAGTCGTACGGCGAGAAGTACTTGTGCACGTCGCCATCGGCCCAGTACTTCGTGCACATGTAGTAGAGGTGGTCGCTGGTGGTCAGCTTGCGCCAGTCCTCGAGGATCCACGGGTCGCCCTCGGCATGCCGTCTCTTCACGGCGCCCTCGAGCTTGTACAGCTCCGCGACCGCGTTGTCCTGGAGCGGATTCCCCAGCCACGCGCTGAGGTCACGCTCGGTGTCGGCCCACGAGATGGGCGTCTCTGAGTCGTACTCGCCCACGGGCTTGTAGATGTCGGCCACCTGCGACGGCGTCAGGAAGCTGTTGTGCCCGGGGTTGACGTCGAAGATCTTCTCGGGCAGCGCATCGAGGAACTGGAAGATGCCCGTCTCGGACCACTGGTGCTCGCCGAGCGTCTCGTAGTCCATGAAGAGGTTGCAGATGTAGCCGTCGCCGTTGATCTGGTCGACCCACTTCGCGAACTTCTCCGCGGTGAGCGGCCACTCGGGCCATCCGCGGTTGCTGAAGCGGAACGCGATGTCGTCGGACATGCGGTGGTTCTTCAGCAGCAGCTTCACGGGTGTGGCGCCTGCGGGGATCGCGCGCGCAGGTGGCGCGTAGATGTAGTTGGGGCTGCGCACGCCAAGCAGGCGGTCGACGCCCTCGCAGATCACGGCCTTGTGCTTGCCCTTCCACGAGATGTGCCCTGCGAGCTCGTTGAGGTAGATGAGCTCGGTGTTGCGGAACACGGCCGGCGTGGCGCCGAAGATCCGGCGTATCGCCTCCTCCTGCATCTGCACCTGCGCATCGAACTCGTCGCGCGAGAAGAGGAAGGAGAGCGAGTGGTGGCTGGTCTCGGCCAGGAACTCGCAGGCACCTGTCGCCCCAAGCTGCTGGAAGGTCTCGATGACGTCAGGCGCCCAGTCCTCGAGCTGCTGCAGCACCGTGCCGCTGAAGCTGTACGAGACGCGGAAGCGTCCCTCATGCCGGCGCACGAGGTCCAGGATCATGCGGGTCGCGGGCCTGTAGCACTTGTCGGCGACCTTGCGCAGGATGGATGCGTTCGCGTCGTTGTCGAAGTAGAAGGGGTCGGCGTCGAAGACGGAGTACCGCCTCAGCCTGTAGGGCTGGTGCACCTGGAAGTAGAAGCACACGGCGGTCATGGCGTGAATCTACGCGTGGCGGCGGGGGAGCGGCTGATACTCTTTGCAGCTGGTCGCGGATTGCGGCCGCCAGGAGCCCAGCATGTCGACCGTGAACGTCCCGCTGCTTGACCTCAAGCCCCAGTACCAGTCGATCAAGGCCGAAGTCGACGCCGCCATGGCGCGCGTCGTGGCGAGCCAGTACTTCATCCTCGGCCCCGAGGTCGAGGCGCTCGAGCAGGAGATCGCCGCCTACTGCCAGGTCAAGCATGGCATTGGCTGCACATCGGGATCCGATGCGCTGATCCTGGCGCTGATGGCGATCGGCATCAAGCCCGGTGACGAGATCCTGTGCCCCTCGTACACCTTCTTCGCCACAGGAAGCGCGCCATGCAGGCTCGGCGCGAAGCCGGTGTGGGTAGACATCGACCCGGTCACCTACAACATGTGCCCGCGCGCCGCGGCCGAGGTGGCCCAGCGCTGCACGCGCCTGAAGGCGATCATCCCCGTGCACCTCTTCGGCCAGGCGGCTGACGTCGATGCCTTCGCGGCGCTCGGCACGCGGCTGGGCGTTCCCGTGATCGAGGACGGCGCGCAGGCCATCGGTGCGCGCGACGCGACCGGTGCGATGGTCGGCGCGCGCTGCGCGATGTCCACCTGGAGCTTCTTTCCCTCGAAGAACCTCGGGTGCTTTGGCGACGGCGGCATGATCACCACCAACTGCCCGCACGTGGCCGAGCAGCTCAAGGTGCTGCGCGTGCACGGCAGCAAGGTGAAGTACTACCACCGCACGATCGGCATGAACGGGCGCCTCGACGCGCTGCAGGCTGCGGTGCTGCGCGTGAAGCTGCCGCACCTCGAGTCATGGCATGCTGGCCGGCTCTCCAACGCCGACTTCTACGACGCGGCGTTCAGGGCCGCGGGCGCCGCCGACTCGCGCACGCCGCTGGCCTCCGGCGGCACCCCGCTGCGCTTCCCCTCGCGTCCTGCCGCCCCTGCGCGCCACATCTACAACCAGTACGTGATCCGCGTGCCCGAAAGCATGCGCGATGACCTTCGCGCGCACCTGGCCGAGCAGAAGATCGGCACTGAGATCTACTACCCGCTGCCGCTGCACCTGCAGGAGTGCTTCGAGTTCCTCGGTACGGCTGTGAAGGGCCTGCTGCCCCATACCGAGGCGGCCGCGAAGGAGACGATCGCGCTGCCGATCTTCCCCGAGCTCACGTCAGAGCAGCGCGCGCATGTCGCGCAGCAGGTCGTCGCGTTCGTCGGCAAGTCGGCGCGGACGCTCGCCGGCACTCACTGAGCGCCAAATCCGAGCACGCTGTAGCCGTCGGGCACATCCTGCTGGATGTACTCGACCTCGGGCGTGGTGATGTAGCCGAAGCCCGAGGCCTGCGTGTTCCACTTGTTCAGCAGCACGATGATGTACTCGTCGCGCGCGACCATGGGGTCTGCGGCGCCGTTGTTGTCCCAGTCGGTGATCGCGACGAGCCGCCATCCGCGCTTCTGGGAGTCCCATCGCACGACATTCGATGAGGTGCCGTCGGCGCGCATGATCACGAAGCGCCACTCGCGGCCGCCATCGCCATCGGTCCACATCATGTCGGGCGTGCCGTCCGCGTTGATGTCGGCGATCCCGGTCAGCACCCAGCCATCGCCTGGGGTTGGCAAGGACTGCGGCGCGGAGATC
>VERO01000357.1 GCA_018882625.1 Phycisphaerales bacterium
GGGATGGGCGCGCTCGCGAGCAGCTCGTCCTGCATGGGTCCCGGCGACTCGCCGAGCAGCACGCTCAGCCCGTTGCAGCGCTCCTGGAGCTGCGCCTCGAGCAGCGGCACCACGGCGCGCGCAGTCGCGAGCCGCGCCGCAGCCTCGGAGAGCTCCATCTGGCTGGTCGTGCTTGCCTTGAACTTCGCTTCGGTGATCGCGAGCACCTGCTCGTACAGGTCGACATTCTCGCGCGCGAGGTCCCGCTGCGCCTGCAGCGTGCGAATGCCCAAGTATGCGCTGGCGACCTCGGCGCGCAGCGACACCATGGCGAGCCTGTAGCCCTCGATGCTGGCCTGCAGGCGCGCCTGCGCAGCCTGCATGCCGCGGCGGATCTTGCCGAAGAGGTCCACCTCCCAGGTCGACATGGCCACGCCGTAGCGCCAGGTGTTGAAGGGGTCGGAGCTGGTCTGCCCGCCGAGCTCCGCGAAGTTGAGCAGCTGGTAGGAGTAGCCCGCCTGCGCATTCAGGCTCGGGTAGAGCTGGCTGTACGCCACCCCGTACATCGCGCGGTACCGGCCGATGGATGCCGCGGCCCGCTGCAGGGAGAGGTTGCCGCGCATGGCGCGGTCCATCAGGTCCGTCAGCGCCGGATCGTCGAACTTGAGCCACCACTCCTCGAGCTGCGCCTCCTGCGCCTGCGTGGCGTCAGCGTCCTTGGGCAGCCGGAACGTCTCGGGCAGGATCGGCTCCGGGCGCGCGTAGTCCGGGCCCACCATGCAGGCTGAGAGGGCACATGCGCCAATGCAGGTGCCGAGGACAGGGACCGCGCGTCGCAGCATTCGAGCTGCGCAGGGTAACGCAGACCTCAGGTGCCGGGCGCTAGCGGCGCCGGAGCGGGGGTGGGTGCAGGCGCAGCCTGCGCGGGCTCGTCGGACTCGGCCTCTGCCGCGGGCACCGCATCGGGCATGGGCGCCGCTCCAGAGGCCAGCTGCTGACGGAGCGCCTCGATGTTGCGCGTGGCGCGCTCGATGCGCGGAGGATCCTTCATCTGCTCGGCAAGCTTGCGCACCTCATCCCACGCAGCGATCGCCTCCTCCATGGTCTCCCTCCGCTTGGCCAGGAGGAGCGCCAAGTTGTTGTGCGACGCCAGATGCCGCCTGTTCATCGAGATGGCCTTGCGGTAGAGCTCGATGGCCTGCTCGTCCTTGCCCATGTCGCGGAACTTGTTCGCCAGGTTGAAGTAGTTGGACGAGAAGACCGTCGCCTCGCTCGGTCGGACCGTGAAGAACACGACGAGCGCGAGCGCCCAGACCGCCGCCCCCATGGGCACCCATCTCCGCGCCCGCGCGGTGTCCACCAGCCAGATGGCCGCGAATCCAGCGAGGGCCATCACCGCGGGCATCATCGGCAGCCGGTACCGGGCCGAGGTGTAGATGATGACGAGCGCCGCAGCTTGAGAGATGAGGAACGCATCCACCGTCAGGAACCGCCGCCACCTCGGGAGCGTCAGCGCAAGGCCGAGGATGCCAAGCGGCACCACCACGATGAAGGTGGGGGCAGGGATCCTCAGCACCCACGAGTATGCGGCATCAAGGTGCATCTGGCGCTGGTCGCCGACCTCGTTCGACGACAGCATCAGGTAGAACTTGCGCGACGCGAGCGAGATCGCCTTGCCCGGATTCTGCCGGATCCAGTCCCACGCCATGCCGCTCCAGTAGCTCGAGACCTCGGAGGGCTTGAGCTCGCGCCCGAGCTTCGACTCGGCGTGCTCCTTGGCGAAGTCCGACTGCCGGCGCGGGTTGTCAAATCGCGTGTCCGGGATCCACGTGGGGATCTTGAACCGGCCGATCGCCTCGGGATTGTTCCCGATGTAGAAGTTCATGCCGCCGTGGGCGGTGATCAGCACAGGGTCGCCGGCGACACTCCAGTTGCGGATGGTCGCGGGCGCCACCATGAGCATGGTGCCGATCGCGAGGGTCGAGGCGCGCATCGCGATCCTCGACCAAGGCACACCATCGAGCCGCGTCGCGGCGATGCACAGCACGGCCACTGGGGCGAACAGCAGGACATTGGGACGGCAGAGCGCCGAGAGCCCGAGCATGGCCCCGGCGATCAGGAAGAGCCACCATCTCGGGCGCCTGATGCCGGCGCACAGGCACGCGAGCATGACCGCGTTCAGCAGGACCTGCAGGTTCTCGGAGAGCAGGTCTCCCCCGGTGTAGATGAACATCGGGTAGAGCGCCGCAAACGCAGCAGCCACCAGCGCCTCGCGCCATCCGAAGACGATGCGCCCAAGCAGCCAGATGAACAGCACGGTCAGCGAGCCCAGCACTGCGTTGGCGATGTGCGAC
>VERO01000358.1 GCA_018882625.1 Phycisphaerales bacterium
GGTATCGGCATGGACCGGGTAAACGTGCGAGAATTTCCTCAGCGAGCACTCCGGGAAACTTGCGTCGTTGGCAGGTGCGGCGCTCCGTGATTGGCACGCCAGTCGCGCTGATGCGACACCCCCCTCACAGGCGTCCCACCATGGATCTAAGCCCCTCCCGACGCATCGTGGATGAACATCCCTACCGCCAGACCGCGCGGCAGGCGCAGCCGGAACTCGCGCTGCACCGCCGGATTCTCCCAACCTCCAGTGGGCCAGCCACTTAAGGATCGGCCAAGCGCATCCAGATCGACGAACCGGCTGACCTCGCGGCACGCCTGCAGGCGCTGAAGTTCCGCACCCACCTGCGGAAGTTCCGCACCCATGTGCTCAAACCAGTCCGCCGCCTGGTACCCCTTCGCCTGGCACTCCATGATCTCCGGAGGCAGCACCCCCGCCATCGCGCGCCGCAGCAGCCACCGGTTCTGGCCGCGCCGGCTCAGCTGCCCTAGCGGCACCGACACGCAGAACTCCACGAGATCCTGGTCCTTGGTCGGGTCGCGCAGGTCGACGCCTGCTGCGTTCGAGACTGCCGTGAACTCCCCAAGCTCGATCCGCTCGAGCATCCTGATCGCCTCCAGCCTCGCACCCGCACCGCTGCGCGCGCGGGAATGGACCTTGAGCCCCTCAAGCTCGCCGCGCGCACGCCACTGGGCATACAGCGCAGGATTGATCGGCGACCACTCAGGGGGCGTCGTATTCGTGCCCATGCGCGCACGGTCACGCCTGCGGATCAGCCACATGGGCACCAGCGGAGCCACTGACTGCCTGATGAGGCTCTTCCATGTGCGCGACGACTTGAGCGCGCGCAGCGCTGAGGCCTCGCGGAACCATTCCACGAGGCGGCCCTGCGCGAACAGCACCTGCAGCAGCTGCTGCCCCTGCAGCGAGATGGTCGCGTTGCCGCACTGGCCCGTGAGCACCACCCTGGCGCCGCGCGCCGCCGCATCGGCGTAGATGGCCGCGATCCACGGGCCGTTGCATGGGTTGCGCTGAGGCTTGCCCAGCAGCTGGCCGCCCACGCGTGCAGTCTCGAGCACCGACCGGTCCGATGAGCGGATGCGCACATGATCTACGTTCGGCAACCGCGCCACCAGCGCCGCGGCGGCGACGCTCTCGTCGGCCTCGCGGCCCTTGGGCACCGGCCCCGCGAACCCTTCGCGGGGCACCGATGTGTACGCAGTCAGCCGCTCGCCTCGTGCCGCCAGCAGCCGGGCCGCCACAGCGGTGACCGTGGTGCTGTCGTATCCCGAAGAGAGCTGCGACGCGACCGGCCCGCACGAGCGCAGGCACCGCGCCACGGCGCGCTCGAGCACCTCGCGGAACGCATCGACGTAGTCCTCGTCTCGCGCCAGCCGCAGCTCGCGCTGCGGATCGAGCTGGTGGAAGCGCCGCACGCTCACCGCGCCATCCACGAACTCCACGACGCGCCCCGCCTCCACGCGCTGGATGTCGCGGTGGATCGTCTGCGCATACGGATGCATATCAAGCATGAGCGCCCGCGCCACACTCAGTTCGTCGAGCTCGCACGAAACTCCAGGCAGCGCCAGCAGTCCTGCAGGCATCGATGCGAAGGCAAGCATGCCTTGCGATTGGTGCCAGAAGAGCGGCCGGTGCCCCATCGCATCGCGCGCAAGCCACAGCCTGCGGCGCGCAGGCTGCCAGCATGCGACCGCGAATGCGCCGCGCAGGCGCTCTGCGGCGGACGTGTCCCACTCGAGCGCTACGCGCAGCGCCACATCGCTGTCCGAAAGCTGCGCCAGCTCGGCTGCGCCGATGCCGAGCGCGCGCGCGATCTCGTCGCGGTTGTCGATGCGGCCGTCGAAGATCAGTGCCGTGCCGGAGGCCTCGTGCCACAGCGGCTGCCGGTCGTGCACGTCCTCGGGCAACGTGCGCAGCAGTGCACGCACGAAGAGCGCGCGCGGATGGTCGCGTGGCGCATCCACGCTTGGCGGTTGCTCGCCGCGCGGATGCTCGCCGCGCAGTTGCTCGCCGCGCTCGTAGCGCCACTCGTCCCACGCGTCGCGGCCGTACACGTGCAGTGCCGCGCGAAGCGAGGCGCCAAGATCGGTGCGCGCTGCGCCAAGGTCGCGCGCCCGCGCACCCATCACGATGACTCCTGCGATCGCAGTCATGCGCGCACCTCGCGCACTTGGCCGCAGCGAGCCCACAACTCAACAGGATGCGTGACTCGCGCGCACACGGGCATCGGATGCACTATCGCCCATCTGCGCCGGCGGCCCCCACATTGGGGCCGCCGGCGCAGATGGGCGATAGTGCATCCGATGCC
>VERO01000359.1 GCA_018882625.1 Phycisphaerales bacterium
GCACGCGCCCGTGCCGCACGCCTGCGTGATGCCCGACCCGCGCTCCCAGGTGCGCATGCGCACGTGCCCGCGGTCGACGACCTGCACCACATGCAGGTTGATGCGGTCAGGGAACATCGCCATCCGCTCGATGACTGGCCCAATGCGCTCGAGCGGCACCGCATCGACGGAGTCGCACCACGCCACCATGTGCGGATTGCCCATCGACACGAACGACACCGCCTCGACGACCCGGGCCGCCGAGATCCACGCATCCGCATCTTCCGCGTCGATGCCTGCGGCCCCAGACACGTCGCGCCAGCGTTGCGTGCCCCACGGCGACGCAATCGCACGGTCGCCGGGAACTCCCACGGGAATCCGTCGAGGCTCGAGGATCGGCTCGCCCATGTCCACCGTGGCTCCGCGCACGGATCCCGACACGTCGGCGTGCCAGCGCACGGAGAGCACGCCACGGCGCGTCTGCACCCGAAGGGGATTCGCGCGAGCGATGCCGCGGTCGACCGCGAACTTCGCGACGCACCGGATGCCGTTGCCGCACATCAGGCCCTCGCTGCCGTCGGCGTTGAACATCCGCATGCGCACGTCGGCGTGGGCCCCCTCCGGAGGCGCGACCACGATCAGGCCGTCGCTGCCGATGCCTTCATGACGGTCGCTCACACGCCTTGCGAGCGCCGGCGGATCGTGCACCGGGTGCGCGAACCCGTCGACGTAGACGTAGTCGTTGCCGATCCCATGCATCTTCACGAATGGCAGCGTGCGCATCGCCCGTCAACCCTCCGGCCGCGTGATGACGCCCAGGTCCACCACCACCCTGCCGCGGCGGTAGTAGTCCGCGTTCATCCGGTCGCGGCTGACGAAGGTCATCACGAGACCGTTCACGCCGGTCGCGTCCGCGTAGGTGAAGTCACCGAGGTGCGGACCGCAGTACCGGTGGTTCTCGTAGGCCTGCGCGTGGTAGTGGAAGTGCGTGAGCCCGACGTAGCCCGCATCGAACATCTCCTGCGATGCCTCGAAGCGAACGTCGCTGCCGCGCACGCGAGGCGGGTACTCGACCACCTCGAATCGCCCCTCCGAGTCGAGGCGGATGATGCCTCCATACTCGGTGGTCCGGTCCGCGAGGTCGCGGTCCGCGAAGTCGAAGAGGTGCGCGCGCACCTGGGGCACCTGCAATCCCTGCCTCAGGAGCGAGATGACGGCGAGGTCACCCCATGTGAGCGCATCCGCGTGTGCCGCGATCGTCTCCGCAGCCTTGGTGCCGTATCCCTCGAAGTTCGCGGTGTAGCGCCTGGTGTCCGGACCCGAGAGGCTTGCCGAGAGATCGCGCAGCAGGTCCTCACGCGACGTCGTGAGCAGGCTCGGCTGGTGGCGCGCTGCGGCAACAACGACCGGCACATCCTTGGGCGCCAAGGTCGCACGCGTCGCCTCGGGCATCTTCGCAACCGCCGCGGCAGCCTCGTTCCAGAACGTGCGCTGCTGAGGCGTGCGCAGCGAACGGATCCACAGGATCTCCTCGCGGTTGGATGGCATGATCCCGAGGTCGCGCGCGGATGCGCGCAGGTCGATCACCAGCGTGTCGCTCGTCGCCTTCGAGTCATCGGCGAGCAGCTGCGCGAGGCGCTCGCGCTGCCCGGTCAGGATCAGCAGCTCCCAGCAACGCGCACGCAGGTTCGACTCCCTGATCGGGTCGGCGCCGAGGAAGAGGTCGTAGAGCACGTCGCTCACGCGGTCACCGTGCAGCCTCATGATCGCGATGTACTCGGGCCGGTCCTCGAGCTTGGGGATCCACAGCGGGAGCGGCACTGCGAGCGCGCGCACGAGCGTCGTCGTCATGTCGCCCCATCCGGCCGCCGCGATCCTCTCGCACACCTCGCGCCGCCACTCGAACGCCTCCATCTTCGGGAGCGACAGCGACAGTGCCTCCTTGAGCCCAGCCGGGTCGTTCGTCGCGAGCCTGTCCCATGCCTCGCGGCGCAATCCGATCGACCAGCCCGGCTGGATCACAATCCGCCGCAGCGCGCGCCGGTACTCGTCATTGGCGGGATCCGCATCGAGCACCTCCATCGCCGCAACCTGCACTGCCGGGATCTGGTCAGGCTTGGCGAGCGACTTGAGCGGATCCTTCGGCGCCTGCACGGTGCACGAGGCCAACCACACCGCCGCCGCGCACACTGATGCCGCCACGACACTCCGCAGAGGCGGGCCTCCGAGGGCGACGCAGCCACGGGGATCATCGATCGCACGCCAGGCGCGGGGCATCCATGCGGGCCGCATGCGGCGAGTGTAGGTGCGCCGAGCCACTCTCGCCCTTGGCCGCGGCCTGCTCAGGAC
>VERO01000360.1 GCA_018882625.1 Phycisphaerales bacterium
CCTGCACGGTGCTCACCGCCACGACGCGCACCTTCAGCGACGCGCGCCGATCCGAAAGCAGACGCAGCGTCTCCGCCGCCACGAACGTCCCGATGCGGTTGTCGAGCGCGCGGGCCACGATGAGGGAGTCGCCCATCAGCAGGCTTCCCTCCATCAGCACGCCTGGATCGCCGATGCGCAGCTTGGCCTGCGCCGCAGCCTGGTCGCCGGCGCCGATGTCGATGAAGAGCTCGTGCACCTTGCGCACCTTGTCGGCATCCTTGTCCTTCAGGTGCACCGCGGTGGCGCCGATGAGGCCAATCACTGGCGATGTCACGCCAGGCACGCTCGAGCGGAACTGCACGCGATGCCCCACGATGGCGCCGGCGTCGATGCCGCCGATCGCCCGGCAGTAGACGAATCCCTGCGCATCGATGTGGTTGACCATCAGGCCGATCTCGTCGGCGTGCCCCATCACCGCGACGGTCGGCACGCCCGGCGCGCCCTTGGGCGGGCAGAGCTCGGCGAAGCAGTTGCCGTAGGCGTCATGCCACACGCGGTCCGCGAAGGGCCGCACGTAGGACAGCCACACCCTCTGGCCCTCGTGCTCGAAGCCCGACGGGCTTGGCGTATCGAGCAATCTCCGCAGGAAATCAAGGCTCTCTGGTCGCACGCCTGCAGGCTAGCGGATGGTGCCGCGGTGCCTGCAACGGCTACCCTTCTCTGCATGCCAGTCCCAAGCTGCCGTTGGCCCCTGTGGGCCGGTGCGTTCTTCGTGTGCCTCGTGTCGGCGGCGAGCCCTGCGGGGAACGTGGACCTGCCCCGCGCCCCGTCGGTGAGCCCGGACGGGAGCAAGGTCTCGTTCACGTGGCGAGGTGACATCTGGGTCGCGCCGATCACGGGCGGCCAGGCTGTCCGGCTGACGAGCCATCCGGGCATCGAGCTGCGGAGCGCATGGCTACCCGACGGGAGCGCCATCGTGTTCGAGAGCGACCGCGAGGGCGGCCGCAACCTCTTCATCGTCAACGCTGATGGCAGCGATGTGCGCCAGATCACCAGGATGGAGGGCGGCGTGATGCTCAGCGGCGTCGACACGCTCGCCGACGGCACCGTGGCGATCCTCGTGGACGGCTCGATCGAGAACGACCTGTACCGCAGCGGACGCCCCTACTGGCTGCCCGTCGCCGGCGGCGAGCTCCGCCGCGTGCACGATGCCTTCGGGTCGTCGCCCGCATTCTCCCCCGACGGCACGCGAGTGCTCTTCGAGCGCGGGGCGAGCGCGACCAACCGGCGCGGATACCGGGGCTCCGACCAGCGCGACATCTGGATGTTCGACACGCGCGCAGAGCCTGACAAGGCCTTCACGCAGCTCACGAACTGGGAGGGCAACGACTGGTCCCCGTGCTGGGTTGACAACGATTCGTTCATCTACCTCTCGGACCGCGAGCTCAACACGCAGAACGTGTACCGGCAGGCCGCCTCGGCTGGCGCCGCACCGAAGCGCCTGACGGACTTCGATCGCGACGACTGCGCGGCACTCAGCGTGGGAGGTGGCGGCCGCGTCGCCGCGATCCTCAACTGGGACACGATCTACAGCCTTGCCCTCGATGCCCCAGGCGCAAAGCCAGTGGCCCTCAAGTTCACCGCATCGGAGGACATGGGCGACGGTGCAGAGCTCCGCAATCTCGCCAATGCGACGACTGAGGCGGCGCTCAGCCCGGACGGGAAGACGATGGCGATGGTCGCCTTCGGCGATGTGTGGGTTCGGCCGCTGGAGGGGCGCGCATCGGCACGCCGCGTCACGGCGACCGCAGCGCGCGAGAAGGACCTTTCCTGGACCGCAGATGGCTACGGGCTGCTGTTCACGACGGATGAGGGCGGACGCGAGTCGATCATGATGGCGACGGTGACCGCAACTCGCGGCGACCTCGCGAAGAACATGACGGATGCGATGACGCCGCCGGCTCCCACGCCGGAGCCCGCACCAGCGCCCGCGCCGGAGCCCGCGCCCGCACCTGCGCCCGCAGCTACACCCGCAGCGGGAGCGGAGCCCGCACCGGCGCCTGCGCCCGCGCCCGCACCGGCGCCTGCGCCCGCGCCCGCACCGGTGCCTGCGCCCGCGCCGGAGCCTGCACCTGCGCCAGCGCCCGCGCCCGCACCTGCGCCTGCGCCGGAGCCTGCACCTGCACCTGCGCCAGCGCCCGCTCCTCCGGCGCCACCAGCGCCACCAGCTGCACCCAATCCAACATCGGATGACTGTGTCGATCAGGACCCGCCACCCGCGCCCGCACCCGCGCAGCCGGCACCGGCGCCCACACCCGCTCCGACCCCTGCTCCCGCAC
>VERO01000361.1 GCA_018882625.1 Phycisphaerales bacterium
ATACTGCGCGGTTCAGCGTCCCTCCAAGCGCCGCCGCTCTCGTTCCGCACGATTCCTGCGGAGGATCCGGCCGCCTACGACATGGCGTGCCGCGCCGACACGGTCGGCGTCTTCCAGATCGAGAGCCGCGCGCAGATGTCGATGCTGCCGCGCCTGCGGCCGCGCTGCTTCTACGACCTCGTGATCGAGGTGGCGATCGTGCGGCCAGGTCCGATCCAGGGCGACATGGTGCACCCGTACCTGCGCCGTCGCGCGGGCGAGCCGGTGCCCGAGTGGCCAAGCGATGCGGTGCGCCGCATCCTGGAGCGCACGCTCGGCGTGCCTCTCTTCCAGGAGCAGGCGATGGCTCTGGCGGTGGCCGCCGCAGGATTCACGCCAGGCGAGGCGGACGCGCTGCGGCGCGCCATCGCGGCGTGGAAGCGCTCGGGCAACCAGATCGCAGCCTTCGGCGAGCGCCTCGAGCAGGGCATGGTCGGGCGCGGATACACGCGCGCATTTGCGCAGCAGGTGTTCACGCAGATCCAGGGATTCTCCGGATACGGGTTCCCCGAGAGCCATGCCGCGAGCTTCGCGCACATCGTCTACGCATCGCTCTGGCTCAAGTGCCACCATCCGGCGGCATTCTGCGCGGCGCTCCTCAACAGCCAGCCGATGGGCTTCTACGCGCCGGCGCAGCTCGTGCAGGATGCGCAGCGCCACGGCGTGGAGGTGCGTCCGGCCTGCATCAACGCCAGCGACTGGGACTGCACCCTTGAGCGCACATCCGGCGGCGTGGGCGCCGTCGAGCCGCCCGCAGGAACAGGGTCGCACGGCTCCGCCATCCGGCTCGGCCTTCGCATGGTGCGCGGGCTGCAGCGGTCTGATGCGGAGGCGCTTGCGCAGGCACGCCGCGCCGGAGGCGCGTTCGCCGACGTGGCGGACCTCCACTGGCGCAGCGGGCTGCAGCCTGGCGCGCTGCGCAGGCTCGCGGCCGCAGACGCATTCGCGGGATGCGGGATCGACCGGCAGCAGGCGCTGTGGCAGGTGAAGGCGCTGCGCGGCGGTGCGGCTGATGCGCCGCTCTTCTTGCAGCAGGACCATGCGCCGCGCCTGCGGCGCCACACCGACGGCCAGCATGGCGATGCGCCGCTGCCGGCGCTTGGCGCGCAGGATCACGTCAGGAGCGACTACTGGACCACCGGCCTCTCGCTGCGCGCGCACCCGCTGTCGTTTGCGCGGACCGCGCTGGCGCAGGCTGGCGTGCTGCCGTGCAGCGCCATCGGCGACGATGCGGCAATGCCCCATGGCAGCCGTGCCGCGATTGCCGGCCTCGTGCTGGTGCGCCAGCGCCCGCCCACCGCCAAGGGCATCATGTTCATGACCGTCGAGGACGAGACCGGGCCCGCGAACCTCATCGTGCGTCCGCAGGTGTACGAGTCGCATCGGATGGTCGCGCGGCACGCGCCGGCCGTCATCGCGCACGGCACCGTCGAGCGGCGCCATGGCGTGACGCACCTGGTCGTGCGCCGGCTCGAGCGCCTGCGCGAGGCACCTTCCGCCGGCTACGGCTGACCTGGACCGATGCAGGTGCCCTGGAGCACGATCCATGCGCGGTTCATCGGATCCTGCGCGTGCGGCAGCACCTTCCAGCTCCACAGCGGCGCGCGGCGGATGCTCCGCGAGGCGCCGAAGGGATCCGCGCTCGATGCGCCATCAGGGCCGAACGCGTGGGCGAACGGCGCGCGGCGCTCCAGGTCAAGCTCGAAGGCGAAGCCGCGCCAGGGCTGCCGCACGTTGGCGTTGGTCGGGATCGACCCCCGCATCATGTTGGGGTCGAAGGGCACCCAGCCCGCATCGGGAAGGAAGAACTCTCCCCACGTGACCAGCTCGCTTGCCGTGGTCGCCGATCCCGCGCCACGCGCGCCCGTGCCGCGCGGTGCGGCGAGCCCGAGCACCGGCCGTGCGGGGATTCCAGCTGCCCGCAGCGCCGCCACGCACAGGCACACGAGGTCGTGAGGGCTTCCGCTGCCGCGCTGCACCGTGGCGCTCGCTCCCGACACGGCCAGCCCCTCGACCGCGTTGCCCACCGTGCGCATGGTCATGCCATCCACGCTGCGCATCGCGCCGCAGGCGGCGCGCACGAGGTCCTTGGCCGCAAGCCACGGAGGCACGCTGCGCAGGCGCCCTCCGGACACGCGCTGCACGAACGCCACGACTGCAGCGTCATCGGACTCGATGAAGGGCTCCGGCATGAGCCACCTCCTCGTCTCCTGCGGCCACTCCGCGGGCCAGCCGATGCGCGCAGCCGCGGCCTCGTCCACGGTGCACTCCCAGCTCTGCAC
>VERO01000362.1 GCA_018882625.1 Phycisphaerales bacterium
GCTCATGAGAGCGCGGCCTTCGCCGCCGCGAGCCGCGCCACCGGCACGCGGTAGGGCGAGCAGCTGACGTAGTCGAGCCCCACCTGGTGGAAGAAGCGCACCGACGACGGATCGCCGCCATGCTCGCCGCAGATGCCGAGCTTGATCTTGGGCCTCGACGCGCGGCCTCGCTCGCATGCGATGCGCACCAGCTCGCCCACGCCCTCGGTGTCGAGGTTCGCGAAGGGGTTCGACTGGACGATGCCGATGTCCTGGTACCTGGGCAGGAAGCTTCCCGAGTCGTCGCGGCTCATGCCCAGCGCGGTCTGCGTGAGGTCGTTGGTGCCGAAGGAGAAGAACTCGGCGGTCTTGGCGATCTCTCCTGCGAGCAGCGCGCCACGCGGCACCTCGATCATCGTGCCGACCATGTAGGGGAACTTCACCTTGAAGGCGTGCATCACGCCCTTGGCGACGCGGTGCACGACCTCGACCTGCTGCTCGAGCTCCGCCGGATAGCCCACGAGCGGGATCATCACCTCCGGCATCACCTTCACGCCCTCTGCCGTCACCTGCGCCGCAGCCTCGAAGATGGCGCGCGCCTGCATCTCGCTGATCTCGGGGTAGGCGATGCCGAGGCGGCATCCGCGGAACCCGAGCATGGGGTTGAACTCGTGGAGCTCGTTGACGCGGCGCGAGATCTCCTCGGGGGAGATGCCGATCTTCTCCGAGAGCGCGCGCTTGCTGGCGTCGTCGTGCGGGAGGAACTCGTGCAGCGGCGGGTCGAGCAGCCGGATGCATGCGGGCTTGCCCTCAAGCGCCCGGAAGATGCCCGCGAAGTCGCCGCGCTGGAGCGGCAGGATCTTGTCAAGCGCCGCGCGCCGGCCCGCCTCGTCGCGCGCGAGAATCATCTCGCGCATGGCATCGATGCGGTTGCCCTCGAAGAACATGTGCTCGGTGCGGCAGAGGCCGATGCCCTGCGCGCCGAAGGCCACGGCCACCTTCACCTGGTCGGGCGTGTCCGCGTTGGTGCGCAGGCCCAGGCGGCGGTACCTGTCCGCGAGCTTCATGATGAAGTCGTAGTACCTGAAGACCTGGCTCTGCGCCGGCTTGAGGGTCTTCGTGACGAGGACCTGCTTGAGCTCGCTGTCTGCGGTGGCGATCGCGCCCCGGATCACCTCGCCCGTGGTGCCGTTGATGGAGATCGGGTCGCCCACGCGCAGCGTGACGCCATTGCACTTGAGCGTGCCCGAGTGGTAGTCGATGGAGATCTCCGACGCCCCCGCCACGCACACCTTGCCCATCTGGCGCGCCACCAGCGCCGCATGGCTCGACACGCCTCCGCGGCACGTGAGGATGCCCTCGGCCGCGATCATCCCGCGCAGGTCCTCCGGGCTCGTCTCGACGCGGCACAGCACGACCTTGCGGCCGCGTCGCGCGAGCGACTCCGCCTCGGTGGGGCTGAACACCACCTCGCCGCTGGCGGCGCCAGGGCCTGCCGCGAGCCCCTTGGTCATGAGGCGCCCGTCGGCGATCGCCTTCGCGTAGTAGCTGCGGTCGAAGATCGGCTGCAGCAGCTGGTTCATGGCCTCGGGATCCGCCGAGCGAATCGCGTGCTCCGGGGTCATCAGCCGCTGCTTGACCATGTCGTGGGCAATGCGCACGTAGGCGAGCGCCGTGCGCTTGCCGTTGCGCGTCTGCAGCATGTACAGCGTCTTGCGCTCGATCGTGAACTCGAAGTCCTGCACGTCGCCGAAGCGCTTCTCGAGCGTCGCGCGCACCTTCTCGAGCTGCCGGAATGCGGGCTTGAGCACCGGATCCTTCGCCATCTCCGCGACCGGCAACGGCGTGCGCACGCCGGCGACCACGTCCTCGCCCTGCGCATTGACGAGGTACTCGCCGTAGAAGACGTTCTCGCCCGTCGCCGGGTCCCGCGTGAACGCGACGCCCGTGGCCGAGTCATTGCCCATGTTGCCGAAGACCATCGCCTGCACGTTGACCGCAGTGCCCCACGAGTGCGGGATGTGGTACTTCTGGCGGTAGAGCGTCGCGCGCTCGTTGTTCCAGCTCTTGAACACGGCGGCGATCGCGCCAAGCAGCTGCTGGCGCGGGTCCTGCGGGAAGGTCGACTTCGTGCGCTCGCGGATCAGCGACTTGAAGCGGCTCACCAGCTCGCGCAGGTGCGACTCGTTGAGGTCGGTGTCCTCGGCCGCTCCGACCTCGTGCTTGAGCGCGTGCATCACGTCGTCGAAGGGCTCGTGCTCGTTCTCGTGGCGCTTCTGCACGCCCATGACCACGTCGCCGTACAT
>VERO01000363.1 GCA_018882625.1 Phycisphaerales bacterium
CCGCGTAGAGCTGCGTGTACACGGCATCGAGCTCGCGCCGCTCGGCGGACTGCAGCACCGCGCGAGAGATGCCCAGGAACAGCGCCGCCAGCGTGATGATCACGCCGAGCACGATCACAAGCTCAAGCAGGCTGAATGCTCGTCGCATGGCGCTCATGGGCCGGTCACCACGATGTTGTCGACGTTCACCTGGTCGATCCCGACGCGTCGGCGCGGATCCCACCGCCTGTCAGGACCCGGCGAGAGCAGCGCAAACTCCGCGCCGTAGAGCTCCCGGCTGGTGATGGGGTCGCCTCTAGTCGCATTGGGCGATGGAACATCCTCCAGACCCTCCACCTGCGTGCCCGGGTCGAACCGCTGAGGCCGAAGGGCAGGCATGTCAGAGAGGTCGAATCCGCACGAGGGAGCGCCTGCGCGCACCTCGCGGGTCGCGACGTACCTCGGATCGCCGTTCACGTAGCCCTTGCGGTAGTAGATGATCGGCGATCCCCAGTAGTCGAGGATGCACATCCCGAAGTTCTGGCGCAGCGCATCGCTCGCCCCAGGGCGCGACGCGGGATAGTTGGCGTCCGCAGGCCCCACCGCCACCGGGACCCTCGCCTCACCGGGCGCAAGCTCCCGGTAGTCCACCACGGCACCCAGTGATGCGGCGTCCCTCAGGTCGATGTACGGTCCGTACACGCGCCCCTTGAGGTAGCCCTGATTCGCGGAGAGCTGGCTCGTGCTGCGCGCACGCATGCTCCCGGGGAGCACTCCCGTCCCGCCCGTGGGCGACGTCAGCGCGCCCCACACACCATCGCGGCCTGGGTGCTTGATGCCAAGGGTCGGCCTTTCCCGCGCCCCTGGCGGCGGAGACCCGCCGGTGAATGCCGGATCGCCCACGCACCCGAACCCATCCGCGTTGCGGTTGCCCGCGCCGATGAGGTACGTGGCCAGGCTTGTCGCCGAGTACCACTCGCGCATCCCGTTCAGCTGGCTGGCGCTCGCGGCAGGCGTGCCGTTCTGGTTGAGCGTGAACTGCGGGCTCTGCAGCAGGTCCTGCGCATACCCCGGATCGGTGTCGGGCGTCGCTCCCCGCCCCAGCACCGGCGGCAGGTACCCCACATCAGCCTTGAAGCGCACCAGGGCGTTGGCGATCGTCGACATGAGCGCGCGCGTCTGCGCGCCCTGCGCGGTGCGCGCGGCGCCGCTGAGGCCCACGATCAGGATGCCCACCAGCAGCACGATGATGCCCACGACCACGAGCAGCTCGATGATGGTGAAGGCGCGCCTGTGCATCGGGGACCGCATCGTTGGCTACTTGCCTCCGCCCGAGACGCTCTCGATCATCGCCACCAGCGGAAGGAACAGCGCGAGCACGATCGTGCCCACGACGCCACCGAGGATGACGACCATGAAGGGCTCGAGCAGCGACAGCAGGCTTGCCACCGCGACGTCGACCTCCTCGTCGTAGTTGTCGGCGATCTTGGCGAGCATCACGTCCATGTCGCCGGTCTCCTCGCCGACGTCGATCATGTTCACGACAATGGAGTCGCAGGTCTTGCTCTTGCGCAGAGGCTCAGCGAAGGACTCGCCCTCCCGGATCGAGTCGTGCACGGCCGTCAGCGCCTTCTCGTAGACGTAGTTGCCCACCGTGTCGCGCGTGATGGTGATCGCCTCGAGGATGGGCACGCCGGCGCTGATGAGCGTGCCGAGCGTCCGCGTGAAGCGCGCGATCGAGGTCTTGCGCACCAGGCCGCCGATGACCGGGATCTTGCAGCGCAGGATGTCCGTGCCGGCGCGGCCGAAGCCTGTCTTGCGCAGCAGCTTGAGGAACATGAAGATGATGACCGGGCTGAACATGATCCAGATCGCGCCGGGCACCTGCTGTCCGGGCTTCTGGCCGGCCACCCACTTGCTGGCGTCGATCAGGAAGAGCGTCAGCGCCGGGAGCTTCACGTCGAAGTCGTTGAAGATCTCCTGGAACTTCGGGATGACGAAGTACATGATGCCCGTCACGATCGCCACCGCAATGAAGATGACCACCGACGGGTAGATCATGGCGCCGATGATGCGCCTCTTCAGCCTCTGGCCCTTCTCCATGAAGTCCGCGAGGCGCTGGAGGATGACATCGAGCACGCCGCCGACCTCGCCTGCCGCGACCATCTTGCAGTAGAGGCGGTCGAAGGCCTTGGGATGCTTCGCGAACGCATCCGACAGCGTGGTCCCGCTCTCGACCTCCTCGCACACGCCCGCAAGCACGGTCTTGAGCTTCCCGGGCTTCTGCTGCTGCTCCAGGA
>VERO01000068.1 GCA_018882625.1 Phycisphaerales bacterium
GTGCTCGCGCCGCCGAGCGCACACGCCCACGTGAGCGGAGTCCCGCCGATCTGGTCGCGCTTGTTGAGGTCTGCGCGCCGTTCGATGAGGAGCTTGGTCGCATCCACCGCAGAGTTCTCCGCGGCAAGCGTCAGCGCGGTCTTGCCTGTGCGGTCCGCCGCATTGATGTCGGCCTTGCTGTCGAGCAGGATCGCCACCACCTCCGCGCGGTTCTCGCGCGCCGCAAAGTGCAGCGCGCTGCGGCCCGTCTCGGGATCGACGTCGTTGGCGTTGCCTCCCCCGGCCAGGAGCTCCTTGATGCGGGCGGCATCACCGCGCTGCGATGCCGTGATCATCTCGCTCACAGGCTTCGCGGCCGGGGCGGCGGGAGCGGAGGGGACCTTGCCCGCAGGCTCGACGACGAGCGGCCTCTTGATCATCACCGACAGTGACGGCGCCTTGGGGTGGCTGGTGTCGACGGACACCTTCATCGCCCTCCCCTGCGCCTCCCACTTGCCCCAGTCGATGTCGAGCGTGTGCTCGAGCGCGGCATCCGTCGGGATGCTGGCCATGATCGGGGGATTGCTGCCTGTGACCGTGAACGACTGCCCATCCACGGAACGCAGCACGATCTTCTGATCTGTGGTCTCGCCGGCCTTCGGCGCCGCGATGATGTCAGGCTCGATTGTCACGTACGCGGCCACGTCGCCCTGCACCGTCAGCACAAGGGGCGAGTACCCCTCGAGCTGGAACGTGACGCTCTTCTTCATGTTGACGCCGGGCTTGGGACCTGGCTTCATGGTGATCTCGATCTCTGCGGCCTCGCCGGGCTGGATCGGATCCTGGGGCGCGCCCACGGTCGTGCAGCCGCAACCTGGGATGGCCTTGAGCACCTTCACGGGCTTGCTCGAGATGTTGCGCAGCTTCACGACGCCTGCCTTAGGCACGTCAGCCTGCATCTCGCCGAGGTCGAGGACGGACGGCTCGAAGACGATCGGCACCTCGTTCGACACCGCGGGAGGCGTTGGCGCGGTGGCGGACATCATGTTGCGCGTGTTCGCTGCGGCGTTCGGGGGCGGGAGAAGCTGGGGCACCTCGACCGGGGCCAGGTTCGGCTCCCCAGAGCCCTTGGCCGCCGGGGCACTCTGAGCGGGCGCGGTCGCCGGTGCAGGCGCAGCCGGAGCGGCAGCCGGTGCCGCCGGAGCTGGTGGTGACGCCTGTGCGAGGCATCGATTGGCCAGTGCGATGCACGAGAATGCGGCAAGCACACCGCAGGTCACGGCACGGGCGGTCATCAGGTGGATTGGATGATTGGGACTCATGGGGCGTCTCCTCAAGTGCTGATGCCGACGGGCTCTGTATCCGCGGCAGGCTCCCCTCCTCAATGGGGAACCGGCAATTGTAGCGCAGCCAGACCGCGCTCCGTCCATCACTATCGGTCGTGAGGGCCCCAGAGTTCGACGCGATTCGCCGAAACGCGGCAAATGGGCGGGACTACACTCGACCCTTCCATGTCTGACCTGCCAGAACACCTTTACAGACCGCATGTTCGCCCCTTCCAGCCAGTGGGGGTCGAGAAGGACAAGCAGGTTGGGGTGGGCCTCCGGGACCCCATGAACCTCACCGGGCGCATGATGGTGGTGCCCCCTCAGGCGCTCGGGCTGATCCAGTCCCTGCAGGGCGAGCACTCGCTCGAGCAGATTGCCGAAGCGGTCAAGGCGCCCATCGACCAGCTCCGGCAGCTCGTCGCCAACCTGGACGAGTCCGGGATGCTCTGGGGTCCCACCTTTGAGCGACTGGAGCGCGAGGCCATGGACAAGGCTCGTGCGGCGGGAGCCTTGCCTGCGACGGGATCCAAGCTTGCCGGAGAGACTCGGGATGCGGCTGAGGCCAGGATCTCGGCACTCCTCGCGGATGCGGAGGATGCCGAGCTCGGTTCTGGGGTGCTCGGCATCGTGGCGCCGCACCTGGACCTCGACCGGGGTGGCGCGAACTACGCGGCCGCGTACAAGGTGGTGTGCGGTGCCGGTGCGCCCGACAGGGTCGTCGTGCTGGGCACGAACCACTTCGGCCTCGGCGATGGGGTTGTCGCCACACGGCTCGGACAGGACAGTCCGCTCGGGATGGTCGCCTCGGATGCGGCGCTGGCGGACACGCTCGAGCGCGCACTCGGAGACCGCCTCTTCAAGGACGAGGCCGACTTCCTCGGCGAGCACTCGGTGCAGTTCCACATCCCATGGATCGCCCACACGCTTCCTGGAGTTCCCGTGTTCGCGGCGCTGGTGCCGGATCCGATGCGTGCGATGATCTCGGATGACGGTGCAAGGGCCTCCTTCCAGGAGTTTCGGGTCGCCTTGCGCGATGCGATCAAGTCCATGCGCGGGCGGACGCTGGTGGTGGCCTCTGCAGACCTGAGCCATGTCGGTCCAGCATTCGGAGATCCCGGCCCGGTGGGTGCGCAAGTGCGGCGCCAGATCGAGGAGATCGACCGTGGGCTGCTTGCCGAGTTCGCGTCGGGCGACATGGAGGCCTTCATCCAGGCGATCCGCGGCGGCGGCAACGCCACGCGATGGTGCAGCGTCGGCAACATGGCTGCCGCGCTCTTCGCCACGGGCGGAACCCCTGAGCTCATCCAGTACTCGCAGTCACCGGAGTCACTCGACCCGCAGGGCACGGCGCTGATCACCAGCGCGGCCATGGCGATCATGGCCGATTGATCCGAACTCGGCTGGCGACAGGTACGCCGCAACAGCCGGACAGATCACGTGGGCCGGCCTCGAGCCGTGCGACATCACGCGCACCATGGCAGCCCTTCGATGAGACGGCCCGTGGATGAGGGATCCTTCGACGAGGCCGCCCGGGGATGAAAAAAGAGCCCGCCGCAGGCCTAAAGCCGCGACAGGCTCCTCGTGGGGGGCTCGTTCATGCTGGTGTTCGCCTCGGACTCACACCCGCTGGGCGCGTACACAGCCCGTTTCACTTCCTGCATTCGGTTGTACGCATGCCGCGGGTTCGTGGTTCCCCCAGAAAATCGTGGAATGGTCACCCCTGCCTTTGCAGGCGGTCCATCACCTGCTTCAGGTCTGACCACACCTCGCCGCGGGTCTTCGGGGTGTAGTTGCGCAGCAGGTACGCGGGGTGGTAGGTAGGCATGACCGGGATTGGCGCCGCGCCACCCTCCTCCGGCGGGGTCCATGACGCCCACTGGCCGCGCAGCTTGGTGATGCCAGTCTCGACCCCGAGCAGGAACTTGGTGGCAGGACCGCCAAGCGACACGATGACCTGCGGACGGATGATCCGCAATTGCGCCGCCAGGTAGGGCGCGCACCGCTCCACTTCGCTGGGCATCGGAGTGCGGTTGTCAGGAGGTCGCGACTTGAGCACATTGGCGATGTACACGTCGGCACGCGACATTCCCATGGCCTTGATCATCTCGTCGAGCTTCT
The DNA here is from genome assembly GCA_018882625.1 of Phycisphaerales bacterium. Taxonomy (GTDB): domain Bacteria; phylum Planctomycetota; class Phycisphaerae; order Phycisphaerales; family SM1A02; genus ZLKRG44. Next base: position 3,426 of record VERO01000068.1, read on the forward strand.
GACCCGCGCGCCCCACGAACGGCCGCCCGAGCTGGTCCTCGGTCTCTCCCGGTGCCTCGCCCACGAACACGAGCCGCGCAGCGGGATTGCCCTCGCCGAACACCGTCTGCGTGTGGCCGGTGGCCGTGGTGCAGTGCGGGCAACCGGCGTCATGCATGGCGCGCAAGGCATCGAGCCGGGCGGTGGCGGTGCGACCTTCGGGCAGCGCAATCACGGCGGCGGAACCTGCAGGTGCGGTGGCTGTAGCCGTGTGACCCGTCGGCGCGGGATCGGGCACCTGCAACGGCGCGAGCGTTCGGCGAGGCGCGGGCGCGGCGACTCTGTTCCCACGTGGATCCGCCTCTGGCGTCCCCGATCCCGCAACTGACCTCACCCACACGTCGGTCAAGCCGAGCAGGCGATCCGTCTCAACGGCCTGGCGCGCGGCCCGAGGCGCGCCACCACGGTCTGGGCGGCGCGGCGCACTCGCAGGGGGCCGAGGCTCGGGCACGGTCAGGACCGCGGCGTGGCGCGGACGGCGGCCGAACGGGGCAGCCTGAGCATGGACTGGGTGCGCAGCACAAGGGCGCAGTCGCTGCGGAGGTGATAGCCCTGCACATGGATCTCCGAGCGGTACCGCTGCATGTCAAGCACCGAGAGATTCGGCTTGCCCTGATCATCGGTCCACACGCTCATGAGCGACTCGTGGCTGCGACCGTGCACAAGCATCTCCTTGTACGTGCTGAGGTAGAGGTGCTCGGGCATCGTCTCGGTCTGGATGGTCGTCATGAAGGAGATCTCCTCCGTGAGCTTCTCCTCGTGATCGCGCTCTCCCGCGCAGGGCAGGTTGGCGGCCAGCCCCCGGTCGGGCAGGTTGGAGGGATGGTCCACCACCACCTCGCACATCGTCAGCGCGCCGGACTGGAACCTGACCGAGTGCCCGCCCTTGAAGATCCACGCCTCTGCCTCGAGCGTGCCGTGCTCGAGGCGCTTGCGTCCCTCGATGCCGAAAAACTCCGGATGAACTGCCCTTCGGTAGAGCAGCATCGCGTACGACTGGAGACTGTTCGTCCTCGCGGGTGTGGACATAGGAGCCATAGTATGGGGGAGCGGCGTGCGCCACTCAAGAGGTTTCCGAAATTCCCACATGTTGTGCATCGCATCCGCGGAAGCACGATCTGTTGAGTCTCTCGATCGTCGGATCCTCGCATGCACGACCGGTGCGTGCCCTGTGGAGCACAGCGGCGGGCCCTTGCGGGCCCGCCGGGCGCTGTGTGGTCGTAAGCCGGATTCTGTTCCCTTGCGGGCGGCGGTCATTTCTCTGGGAGCGCCGTTGCCGACGCCCTCAAGCACGCGACCCGCTCCCATCCTGCGGACCGCAGGTGGCAGACGAGTCTGCCAGGGAGCTGCTTGCGCTTGCACGCGGTGGGGTTTGCCCTGCCTCCCCCGTCGCCGGAGGAGCGGTGCGCTCTTACCGCACCTTTTCACCCTTACCGGTTGCCCGGCGGTGTCTTTTCTGTGGCACTGTCCCGAGCCCCGCGCCGGGGCTGGTGGCGATTCGCCATCACCGTGTCCTGTCGTGTCCGGACTTTCCTCGCCCGGCGCAAGCCGAACGCGATCGCCTGACCACGCCCGTAGGTTATCCCTAGACTCGCGCCCGCGCGAGCGCAGTCGATGCCTTCCACCTCCGACATTGCCGTGTGGGGTCGTGCAGTGCCTGAGTGGATCGTTCGGGCGCTTGCCGCATCCGGAAGGATCGTGGGAGACGTTGGAGGGCCTTTGGCCCCACGGCCCGGTGCGTTCCCGCAGGCACGAGTCCACGAGGACATCAGGACCTTCGCGAGCCGCACGCGAGGCGCACCCCTGCTCTGCACCGACCTGCTCGGCGCGGGCGACGCGGCGATGCTGGCCGAAGGCCGCCCCATCATCTTCACTGTCGAGCCGCTGCCCGCAGGCGCGTGCGGCGGTGCCCGTCCACCACGGGTGTGCCTGCTGCCGGGCCTGGCGCGGGACTCGATGCTCGTGCATGCAGGCGATGCGGCGTCGGAGGGATCCCTCTGCAGGCACGTGCTGTTCGAGACTGGTGCGCCTCCCGCATACGGGTCCATCCTCGCCAGGATGGCGGACGCCGCGCGCGCGATCATCATGTGGATGGGCATGCCCGATGGCGTGACGTGCGCACTGTCCGGCGCGCGCCCACGCAAGGTGCGCGAGGACGTGCCCGATGCCGCCAGCCGCGCCATGGCAGACTTTGGGGGCACCGTGTCCTGCCTGATGCGCTACGCCGATGCGAGGGGAGCAGCGATCGTGGCGTCGGCGAGCGCGCCGGTGTGGGAGCGCCGCGCCCACCTGCAGCTGGCCGATGGCGCCATCATTGCCGATGACACCATGATGGTCCGGCTCGACGCCAAGGGTTCCGAGCTCGAGAGCGCGAGCTCGCCGCCGGATGAATGTGGTGCTCCCGAGTCGATCGCCGCAGTCTGCCTCGCGAGCGATGCGGAGCTCGAGCGGGCCATGCCGGAGTCGCTCGCACTGCGCACGGCGGCGCTGGTCGAGGCGATCTGCCTGTCGGGAATCACCGGAGAGTGGGAAGAGCCCGCGCGGATTGAGGACATCCTTGCGCGCAGCAACCGGTTCGCGGACGACTGAACCTCAGAGGGCTGAACCTGCCCCGCTCCGGGGGTGGTGGGCATGCGGCACGTGCTGCCGTGCCAGGGAACCCCTGCCGTCGGACGATCGTCGCCCTCAGCAGGCCATCAGGCGATGGCGCCGACGCGCACGCGGATGTACTCCTGCCGGGAGCCCTTCGTGCGGCGATAGCCCTTGCGGCGGCTGTACTTGCTCAGCCGGAGCTTGGGTCCCTTCATGGCGTCATCCATCACCTCGGCCGTCACCGACGCGCCGCTGATGTAGGGTGCCCCGATGGTTGCCGCGGTACCGTCACCGGCGCCCTTGGCGATGACCTTCGCGAAGGTGACCGTGCGGGCGCCCTTGAGGTCGCGCAGGTCGATGTCGATGACGTCGCCTTCACGGACCATGATCTGAGTGCCACTGTCTTCGATGATTGCGTACACGGGGTTTCCTCCTCGAAAATCGAGCCGAGCAGGCTAGCACGGGGGGCGCCAGCCTGCAAGCCGCTCCCCAGCGGCCTGGATGGTCTCGTCCCTCTTGCAGAAGGCGAACCGGGCGTAACGGCGGTCGGCATGGGAGGGGTCGTAGAACGCCGAGGCCGGTATGGCAGCCACCCCTGCCTCAGCCACCATGGCCCTGCAGGCGGTCACGTCATCGTCGAAGCCGCGGTCGGTGACGTCTGCAAGGATGAAGTACGACCCCTCGGGTGCGATGCAGCGGAAGCCGGCCCGGGTGAGCTCCCCCAGGAGCAGCTCCCGGCGGCGTGCGTACTCGTGCGCGAGCTGCCCCAGGTAGCCGTCATCAGTGGCGAGCGCATCGAGCGCGGTCGCGGCCGCCTTCTGGAGTGGCGTTGCCGCGCAGAAGGTCAGGAACTGGTGCGATGCTCGGACTGCGGCAGTGAGTTCCGGCGGCGCGACCGTCCACCCGATCTTCCATCCCGTGAGCGAGAGGGTCTTGCCGAGGCTCGACATCACGATCGTCCGCTCGCGCATGCCCGGCAGCGTCGCGATCGATCGGTGAGGGCCAGCATAGGTGATCATCTCGTACACCTCATCGGAGAGCACGATGAGGTTGCGCTCCAGCGCGACATCCGAGATCGCCTGCCGCTCCGCGGCATCGAGCATCCGGCCAGTCGGGTTGTGCGGCGAGTTGACGAGGATCGCGCGCGTGCGCGCGGAGCACGCGTGCCGGAGCGCATCCGCATCGATCCTGAACTCGGGCGACTCGAGGCGGACGCGCCTGGCCACCGCTCCAGCCATCGCGACACAGGCGGGGTAGGAGTCGTAGCACGGATCGAGCAGGATGACCTCGTCGCCTGGCTCGAGCAGTCCAAGCAGCACCGCGGCGATCGCCTCGGTGCAGCCTGCCGTGACGGTCACCTCGGCATCAGGATCAGGTGACCAGCCAAGGCTGCGCGCCGCGAAGCGCGAGATCGCCGCGTTCGTGTCCGGCAGGCCGAACGCGCGTGCGTACTGGCCAAAGCCCGCATCGATCGCGGCCTTCGCGGCATCCTTCGCGAAGGCGGGCCCGTCGAAGTCAGGGAACCCCTGGCCGAGATTGACCGCACGGTGCTGCACGGCGAGCCGGCTCATGGTGGTGAAGATGCTCTCGCCGAATGGGCGCAGCCTGCTCGTGACTCGGCTCGGATTCATGGGACGCGGGCTCCGTGTGACTGCGGTCGCCGCGGCAATGCGCCACGCGCGGAGAGGCAGATGCTACGCACGTTGCCCTACGCTTCAGCCGTGCCTGCGCCGCCCGTGGCCAACCCCGACGTCACATGGGAACTCGTGCACGAGTGGCCCGACCTGGTGTGCGCCATGAAGCCGGCCGGCGTGGTGACGCAGCCTGGAGTCGGCCACCGCGACGACGCGCTGCTCAACGGGCTCATGTGCAGGTACCGCGCGCGCATGGAGCGGCTCGGCGCCGCGCGCGACTGGGGGCTGCTGCACCGTCTCGACCGCGAGACCAGCGGATGCGTGCTGTGTGCGCTCGATGCGGAGGCGTACGACTCCGTGCGCGCGCAGTTCGCCGCGCGCACCGTGGGCAAGACCTATCTCGCGGTGGTGTCAGGACGGCTGCCGTCGGCCGCGGGCAGGACGGACCAGCCCCTCGAGGAGGTGCGCCGCGGCGACATGAAGGTGAGCGCGATCGCCAGGCGCGGCGAGCCCGCGATCACGCACTGGATGACGCTGGCATCGCAGGGCGACACGTCGCTCATCGCCGTGTCGATCGAGACAGGCAAGCTGCACCAGATCCGCGCGCACGTGGCGTGGCTCGGTGCGCCGATTGTGGGCGACCGGGTCTACCGGACATTGCTGCCGCCCAACACCAGCAAGCCGCCGCGTAGCGCGCCGCCAACGCTGCTGCTGCATGCCTGGCGGATCTCGTGCGCGCTGCCCTCCGCTGGGGGGCCTGTGTGCGCCGAGGCGGCTGTGCCGCAGCGCTTCACTGATGCGCTGGCGGAGCGGCTGGGCATGTCTGCGGATGCCGCCGCGCGCGCGCTCGGCCAGGCACGGGACTGGTCGCCATGAGCTCGGCGATGCCCACGGCAGGCGAGCGTTCGGGTCCGGCACGCAGTGGACGCGCGTGGCGCATCGCGCGGGCGACTCTGGTCGCTGCAGTCGCTGCGCTGGCGATCCTCGCCGCCGCGGGCGCAGTCCTCTGGAACTGGCCACGCGGATTCCATGCCACGGCGACGTGGGCGTTCCGCACGCTGCACGGACTCTCGCTCGAGTCGGTTGAGGTGGATGGGTGGGCTGCGCCCGCGCTGCGCGGCGGACCCGAGTCGCCTTCCGACCCTGTGCCCATCGTCTTCCTGCACGGATTCGGCACGAGCAAGGAGGCGATGACGATGCCGATGTCGTGGGTCAAGGGCACTCGCCAGGTCTGGGCGCCAGACCTTCCCGGCTTTGGCGACCACGACCTGTGCCACGGCGAGGCCTACGGTCCTGAGCAGTATGTGCAGTGGATCGAGGAGTTCCGCAACGCGATCGGCGCGCAGCGCATGGACCTCGTCGGCACGTCGATGGGCGGCGCCTTCGCGGCGGCCTATGCCGCTGGGCATCCCGACCGCGTGAGGCGGCTCGTGCTGCTGGCCCCTGCGGGGGTCGATCCGCCGGTGCGCAACGAGTTCATGCGCGCGGCGGACCGGGGCGAGAACCCACTCGACATCCAGGATGGCGAGGACTTCGACCGCATCGTGAACACCGTGTTCCTGCGGCCGCCTGCGATCCCGGCGCCCTTCCGGCAGGCGATGATCGACCGCGCCGTCAGCCGGCGCGCGGACTGGCTGGCCATCGTCGAGAGGATCAGGCCATTCCTGTTCGATGGCGTGAGGCCGTTGCTGCCTGCGGTGGATGCGCCGACGCTCGTCATCTTCGGCGCCAAGGATGCGGTGACGGATCCGTCCATGCTGGGCGTGTTCGCACGCGGTATCGCACGGGTCAAGCCGGTGCTGATCCCCGATGGCGGGCACGTGATCTTCGCGGACTCGCCGCGCGAGGTGTCCCGCGAGATCCGGTCATTCCTGCTCGATCAGGGAGATCTTCCGCTCACGCCAGGCCAAGTACACGAGCCTGGCGGTACACCTCCGCGTGCAGGTCAGCGGTGAGCGCAGGCGTCGCGGCGTATCCGCCGCTGAGCACGAGGGTGGTCGGGATGCGCGCCGAGGACAGCGTCGAGAGCACGTGGCGGTCGCGGGCGGCGAGGCCATCGCGCGTCAGCGCGAGTCGACCGAAGCGGTCCCCCGCCATCACATCCACTCCGGCGAGGTAGAAGGCGATGTCGGGCGCGGAACGCGCGACCGCCTTGGCGAGCGCCGGCACCAGCGCCTGCATGTAGCCCTCGTCCGACGTGCCGTCGGCCAGCGGCACATCAAGGGTCGATGGCGGCTTGCGGGCCGGGTAGTTGCGCTCGCCGTGCACCGAGAG
>VERO01000364.1 GCA_018882625.1 Phycisphaerales bacterium
CGCCTGAGGTTCAGCAGCGCCGCGCGGTCGTTGTTGCGGGCGATGCGCACCTGCGCCAGGTTGACGTCGCTGCCGAATCCGCGCAGCAGCGGCTGGTTGAGCTGCACCGCGAGTGCCGGCTGCCAGTAGTTGTCCGGGTCGTAGATCTGCTTCTGCTGCTGCTGGATGTAGTTGGCGGCGAGGCTTGCCCCCACCGTGCCGCCCGAGACCATCCTCTTCTGGAGGCCGGTGGAGAGGGTGGTCTGCTTGAACTGCTGGGCGATCGCATCCCCAAATCCAGGGATCGGGGGCGCCGGGTTCTCGGTGTCGTTGTAGGAGATGCCCGAGGTCAGCACCGCATCGAACGCCGCTTCAGCGGCCACGAGGTCAGCCTCGGACACCGCCTGCGCGATCCGGGCCCCCTGCGCGCCCAGATTGTTGCGTACCGCCGCCGTCATGGCGCTCTGGAGGCTGATCTGGATCGGCATGCTGCCGTCTGTGACGTCCAGGCCAAGCCCCAGGGCCGGACCGGCCCCCGCCGACTGCGGACCGAGCGCATCAAGCTCCGGCAGGCGAGGCCCCAAGGCCCTCATCACATCGCTCGGCACCGACGGCACTTGCTGCAGGCCTTGGCTTCCGGGCTCGGCTCCCGGCCCCGCGCCCTGCCGTGCAACGGCGGCATCGATGGCGGCCCGGAGCTGGTCGTCCCCCTCCTGGTCGAAGGGAGTCTCGCACCCGCAGACGGCCATCGCGACAGTCGCCAGAGGGAGCCACGCGCGGCCTCGCAAAAAATGTGCAGGGACTGCCCGCATGATTCACGCGGCACTCTAGCAGAGGTACACTCCCGCCATGCTCAACGCACGGATCGCGTCGGCTGGACTGTCCGCCTTTTGCATCGCCGGGATCGGGGCGCTTGCGCCATGCGCGCTGCTGCAGCATGCCGCTGCGCAGTCGCCCGATGCTGGTGCCGCAGCAGCTGCATCTGCAGCCGAACCGTACATCGCGGTCGTGACCGCAGACAACGTGTACGTGCGCAGCGCACCGAGCGTGCAGAGCTCGTACCCGTTCGGCAAGCTCAAGCGCGGCGATCTCGTGCGAGTGGGCGCGGAGGAGTTCGGCTGGGCGCGCGTGCAGACGGAGGGGCCTGCATTCGCGCAGATCTACGGCATCGTGCCTGCCGACTCGCGCGTGACGGTGAGCGAGGATGGGACGACGCTGTCGGTCAACGCGAAGTCCGAGCTCCGCGCGCCGAACATCTCGACGCCCGATGCGGGCCTTGCCGCGAGCTGGAAGCAGATCTCGCGGCTCGATCCGGGCATGACCCTCTCGGTCGTGGACCGCGTCGACAGCGAGCGCGATGCGGTATACCGCGTGCGCCTGCCTGCCGCGGGCGAGGGGTGGGTCAACATGAACTTCCTGCGCCGGGCCTCGCAGGCGGAGATCGTCAAGTTCAACGCACCGACCGCCCAGGATGTGGCCACCATGGCTGCCGCGGACGTTGTCGCGCAGCAGGTCCAGCCTCCCGTGGCTGCGCCTGCGGATGGCGGCACGAGTGCGGGCGCGACGGACGCCGTGGCGCCCGACATCACCGGCGGCAGCACTCCAATCGATGCCACGGGCACCTCCACCGTCGGCACCGAGGTGATGGTCACCGGTGACGCGACACGCGCGAAGGCGAGCGAGCCCACGCCGCCTCCGGCCCCCGTGAAGACTCCAGAGCAGATCGCCTTCGAGAGGCGACGCGCAACCATGGCGGATCTCGAGGGGCTGTACACCAGCATCCGGGGCCAGAGCAAGGCCGAGGCAGAGCTTCATGCGCTGCGTGGCCGCTACCTCGACCTTGCGGTGGTTGCCGCAGGAGATCCCGAGGTGGTCTCGAAGGCCAACGGCCGGGCCGAGCAGCTTCGTCTCGAGATCGAGGTGCAGAGCCGCATCATCGAGCTCGAGCGCATGAAGGCGCGCATCGAGGGCGAGCGGGATTCCATCGCCAGCGTCGCGCGCGCCATCGAGGCGCGCTCCGAGTACACGGTGGTGGGCATCCTGAATGCGAGCCTCGTGTACGACGGGCAGCGCCTCCCGCTGCTCTACCGGATTCAGGATCCCGCGACTGGCCAGACTGTCGCCTACGTGGCTCCAGGCCCCGGATTCCAGCTCTCCACCATGCTCGGCAACCTGCTCGGCGTGCGCGGAGAGAAGGCCTATGACGAGGCGCTTCGCGTCGATGTGGTTGCTCCGCGCACCATCGACATCCTGACCCCGCGCAAGGATGGTTGACTCCCGCCGCGTGCAGCGG
>VERO01000365.1 GCA_018882625.1 Phycisphaerales bacterium
GCCCATTGTCGGTCGCCCAGCACAGTCTCACCGTTCTTGCCATCCGCGAAATGCACTCCGGCCCACTGGCGCCGGATCTCGCACTCTATGAGTTGCTCCACGATGCCGAGGAAGGGCTGCCCGGCTTTGATTGCATCGCGCCCCTGAAACCTTTCCTCGGAGCGCCCTTTGCGCTTTTGAGCCAGAAGCTCACAGCTGCCATTGCCTATCGATATGATCTGCCGAACCTCAACGAAGAACTCTGGCGGTTACACAAACATGCTGATCGGGTCGCTGCGGCCATGGCAGGCGATGCTTGTGGGCGTGCAGGCGGCCGCTGCGCTTGGCGTGCTCGCGATGCTCGAGGCCGTTCCCGGCCGGCGGGCGGCCCGCGCGCCGCATGAGGGTGGGCGGGACCGCGCATGAACCTTCCGCTGGCGCTGATGCTGGCGTCGCTGTGCGCGCGCGCGCTCGTCATGTGGATCCCGATGCCGGTGTTCGACATCGACCCGGCGCGTGATCCATCTCCCTTTGCGGGTGCAGGCCCTGCGCTCGGATGCGCGCTGGATGGCGTCGTGCTGCTCTGCGCGGTGGCCTTGGTCGGGCGCGCATGGCGCGCCGGCGGCCGTGCGGCGCTTCGCGTCGCGCTGCCCGTGCTGATCCTCGCGCTACCGCTGGCGGCGGTGGGCGGATGGTGGGGCATCGCCGATGGCGAGCAGCTCTGGCGCGCATCGTCGTGGCTTGCGGGTGCGGTGGCTGTGGCGGCGCTGCTGGCGCTCGCGAGCGCCGATGCGCGCACTGCACGAGTCGCGTCCGCAGCTGCGGTTGCGGCCGTGTGCGGGACGCTCGCGATTCTCGCAGTGCGCGGCGCATCGCAGGTGCTCAGCGAGCACCCGGCGACGGTGGCGCACTATGACGCGAACCGCGAATCCGTGCTCTCGGCGCAGGGATGGTCGGTCGGCTCGCCGCAGGCGCTCGCGTACGAGCGGCGCCTGCGCCAGCGCGAGGCGACCGGGTGGTTCGGGTTCTCGAACGTGTACGCGTCATTCGCGGCATCGGGTGCGGTGCTCCTGGCTGGCGTGGCGCTCGTGCGCTCCGGCGCGCGCCGCTCGCCGCTTCCCGCGCTCGCCGCCTTGGCGCTGGTGGCGCTTGTCATGGTCAGCGGAAGCAAGGGCGGCATCGCGGCGATTGCGATCGGATTCGGCGTGGCGGCGCTGGCGATGGCCGTGGCGGGGCGCGCGCCTGCCGTGCCGCTGCTGCGTGCGGCACTGATCGCGGCACCGCTGTGCGCCCTCGCGCTGCCGTGGATTCGCTGGCAGGCGGGCGGGCTCGAGTGGGGGGAGCGCAGCCTTCTCGTGCGCGCCGGCTACCTGCAGTCCGCATGGGAGGCGGTCAGGAACTCGCCCCTCTACGGGTGGGGACCGGCAGGATTCCAGCTCGCGGACCTCTCATTCCGGCCTGAGTGGAGCGTTGAGGAGGTCTCCAGCGCCCACGCGGCGCTCGCCGACTGGTGTGCCGCGCTCGGTCTGCCCGCGGGCGTTGCGCTGGTCGCCGCGCTGACGCTGATGGTGTGGCGGGTGCCGGGCGCGCTGGCGTCGCCGCGCGCTCCGGGAGACCCGGTGGAGATCGCGGAGGACTCGAGATGCGCTGCCCGCACCGCGATGGCCGCGATCTCCATCGCGTGGGCGATGGGTGTCGGATGCGAGCTCGGGGCGCTCGACCCGGTCGGGCTCGCGGTGCGTGTCGTGGCGCTGGCGGCGGCGCTGTGGATCGCGCGGCAGGCGGCTCGCGCAGCGGCGCATCCGCAGCAGGTGGCGCTGGGAGCATGCGTCATTGGCGCCGCCACGGCGCTTCTGGCGCACGGCCAGATCGACATGGCGTTCTGGCTCCCGGCGAGCGCACCGTTCGCGTGGCTGCTGATCGGCGCGTGCGCGGCGGTCGGCGCCGCGCATGGCGCGCCTGATGAGCCTGCGCTCGAGTCCGTCGAGCCTGCGGCGCACCGCAGGAACGCATCGATGCCGTGGACGGCACGCCTGGTGCGAGCCACCGTCGCCGCAGGCGGGCTTGCGCTGCTGATTGCAGCCGGTGCGCTGGCTCGCCAGGATCTCGTGATGGTCCGCGCGGCGGAGGCCGTCAGCGCCGCGGGAGGGAGTGCGCCGTCGCGTGCCCACGCGGCGCAGCAGCTGCTGCACGCATGGACGATCGAGCCTGCACGATCCCCCGTGGCGGTCGCGGCGGCCAACCAGGCGCTTGCCGCGATGCGTGCGCTGGGCCCGGATGCGCCGCGCGAG
>VERO01000366.1 GCA_018882625.1 Phycisphaerales bacterium
CCCGAGGCTGTCTACGCGGAGATCGACGCCGGCAGCCGCGATGGCGTCCGTGAGGGTTGGGTGATGACGATCAGCGATGGCGACCGGTTCATCGGGCGCCTCCGCATCAGCACCGTGGACCCGAACAGGGCTGTGGGCACCGTCGAGCTCGAGGAGCCCTCGGAGCGCGGTCCCGTGAAGGCCGGCCAGCGCGCTGTGGCGCGCAAGGGCTCCTGATTCCCGCCTGGTGCGTCCCTGACCTCAAGACGGTGGCACGATTCCCATGAAGCTCTTCGGACTCAACATCGGCAAGAAGTCGGACGGCGCCACGGCTGAGGCTCCGCCCAAGGTCAAGGCCGAGAAGCCCAAGAAGGAGAAGGCTCCCAAGAAGGAGAAGGCGGCGAAGCCTGCGAAGGCTCCCGCCAAGGCCAAGCAGGCGCGTGCGGGTGGCGACCTGAACGTGTACACGGGAGTGCTGCTCGCGGCCCTGATCGTGCTTGGGGCCGGGGCCACCATGATCGCGATGACCAACCTCGAGGCGGTCGTGGGCACGGCCGACGAGGGCAACCCGTTCGCGGTCGCCAGCGGGCGCTGAGCGCGCCCCGAACGGGACATCCCGCGCAAAGCGTCCCCATTCGCCCGCCCGCATCCTGCGCGGCGCGATATCCTCCGCGGCAACCAAGCCCCGTGCCGTAGTGCGGGCGAAAGATGCGGTGCTATCCGCTTGGCCAAGGAGACGGCCCCATGGTGACCCAGAGACTTCTCAGTTGGTTCAGCGTCGATGTCGGCATCGACCTCGGCACCTGCAACACGCTGGTGTGCGTGCGCGGCGAGGGGATCGTGCTCAACGAGCCCTCCGTCGTCGCCGTGCGCAAAGGCACGAACAAGGTGCTCAACAACGGCGCGGCCGTGGGGCACGCGGCGAAGGAGATGCTCGGCAAGACTCCCGGGTCGATCCAGGCGATCCGTCCGCTCAAGGACGGCGTCATCACCGACTTCGAGATCGCCGAGCAGATGCTCAAGTACTTCATCCAGAAGGTCATGGGCCGCGCGCGGCTCTTCGGCCCGCGCGTCGTGATCGCGGTGCCCGGCGGCTCGACCGCGGTGGAGAAGCGTGCGGTGCTCGACAGCGCAGAGCGCGCCGGGGCGCGCAAGGTATTCCTGCTCGAGGAGCCGATGGCGGCTGCGATCGGCGCGGGCCTTCCCGTCGATGAGCCCACCGCAAGCATGATCGTCGACATCGGCGGCGGCACCACCGACATCGCCATCATCAGCCTCGGCGACATCGCGAAGGCGAGCACGCTCCGCGTCGCAGGCGATGCGTTCGACCGCGCGATCATCGAGTACGTGGAGCAGCAGCGCGGGCTCACGATCGGCGAGCAGACCGCCGAGAGCATCAAGACCCGCATCGGCAGCGCCTGGCCTCTCGAGGAGGAGCTGGCGATGAACGTGCGCGGCCGTGACGTGGAGACCGGCCTGCCCAAGCGCATCGAGGTGAACTCCATCGAGATCCGCAAGGCGCTCGAGCAGCCGCTCGACCGCATCGCGAAGGAAGTGATCAAGACGCTGCGCGAGGCCGACCCTGAGCTTGCCGGCGACCTGGTCAATCCTGACCTGTCCAACAACGGCATTACGCTCGCAGGGGGCGGTGCGCTGCTGCGCGGCATCGACACCTTCCTGGCGGACCGCACCACGCTGACCGTCAAGGTCGCGCCTGACCCGCTCGAGTGCGTGGCCAAGGGCACCGAGGTCTACCTCGAGAACCTCGAGCAGTACAAGGCGACGCTCGAGTCGGCCGACGGGGAGTTCTAGCCCTCAGGCAAGCGCGCCGTGCGGATGCCGCGTCCCATCACGTGCGCAGTCGGCGGGCTAGTGTGCGCGTCAGTGCTGCCCACCGCATGGATCGCGCCCGTGACTGCGGCACTTGCGCAGGTCGCGTGGATCCCGCTCGCGCCGATCGCGTGGGGCGGAAGCGCGGCCCGGCACTGGCTGCGTCCCGCGGTGGCCGAGCCGGTGGGCGATGCCGCCACGCTGCGCGGCGAGCGCGACCTCTTCCGCGGCCTCTACCACGAGGAGCGCCAGCGTGCCGAGGACCTTCAGGCGAGGCTCGATGCCATGGACCTCACCGCGCGCCTGGACCGGGCGGCGGGCGCGGCCGTCGCGTACGCATCCGCACGCGTCACTGCCGTGCTGCCGCGGGGCGGGCTTCGGCTTTCCGTCGGGACCCGGGAGGGAGTCCAGGCTGGAGACTGCGCCGTGGGGCAGGGTGATGCGCTCGGGGGCAGG
>VERO01000367.1 GCA_018882625.1 Phycisphaerales bacterium
GGTCAGAGCAAGGCGGTGCTGATCCAGATCGACACGCCCGGACCTGGTGCGCCGCTGACGATCGGTGCGCAGACGGAGCTCGACGCGTCGCGCCCAATCCTGAGCACGCGTGGCAACCTCGACGGCGCGGGTGGCGAGGACCTCTTCCTCGTGGACTCCGGAACGTCGAGCTTCTCGCTTGCGGGCGGGGACGGTCCTGCGGTGCGCCCATTCCGCGGCAGCCCCGGGGTTCCCTCGTGCTCCGGCGATGTCAACGGCGATGGCCAGCGCGATGGCGTGGATCTTGGCAACCTGCTGGCGCAGTGGGGCGCTTCAGGAAGTGCCGACATCGATGCGAGCGGATCTGTGGACGCTGTCGATCTGTCGTTCCTCCTCGCCAGCTGGGGGCCGTGCCCGTGAGCGATGGCGCGCCTGGAGCCGGCGAGACACACGGCTTCCCGACGCCCGATGACACGATCATCGGGGGGAGCGGTGGTGGTGGCTCCTCGGGCAGCGCAGGCGGCTACTCCGGGGAGTCGTCTGGCGACCGTGTCGGCCCGTACACGCTGATCTCCCTCCTTGGGGAGGGCGGATTCGGCGTCGTGTGGCTGGCGGAGCGGCGCGAGCCGTTCGTGCAGCAGGTCGCGCTCAAGGTCATCAAGGCGGGCATGGACTCGAATGCGGTGATCGCGCGCTTCGAGCAGGAGCGGCAGGCGCTCGCGATCATGAACCACGCCAACGTCGCGCGCGTGCTCGACGGCGGCCTCACAGACCGGGGCCGCCCGTACTTCGCGATGGAGTACGTCAAGGGCGCGCCAATCACGTCGTTCTGCGACTCGCGGAAGATGGCGATCCGCGACAGGCTGGCCGTGTTCCTGCAGGTGTGCGACGCGGTGCAGCACGCGCACACCAAGGGCATCATCCACCGCGACATCAAGCCGTCGAACATCCTCGTGCACCGGGGCGATGGCGACACGCCGATCGTGAAGGTGATCGACTTCGGGGTGGCCAAGGCGCTCACCCAGCGCCTCACCGAGCGGACGATCTTCACCGAGACCGGCCAGATGCTCGGCACGCCGGAGTACATGAGCCCGGAGCAGGCCGAGCCGGATGCCACAGACATCGACACCCGCAGCGACGTGTACAGCCTCGGTGCCGTGCTCTACGAGCTGCTGTGCGGGTCGCTGCCCTTCGAGCCGAGGGACCTTCGCAGCCGCGCGTTCCGGGAGATCCAGAGGATCATCCGGGAGGTCGATCCTCCTGCGCCAGCCACCCGGCTCTCGACCGTCGCCACCCGGGATGCCGAGCTCGCCAGCAGCATCGCGGCGGCGCGGGCCGAGCGCATCGACTCGCTCGCGTCGCTCCTCAAGCGAGAGCTCCAGTGGATCCCGCTCAAGGCGATGCGCAAGGAGCGCTCCGAGCGGTACGCGTCGCCCAACGACCTCGCCCAGGACATTCGCAACTACCTCGCAGGACGGCCGCTCAACGCGGTGCCGGAGTCGACGGCGTACCGGATCCGCAAGTTCGTGCGCCGGCACCGGGTGGCGGTTTCCGTCACGGCGCTGCTCGCGGTCACGGTCTCGGCTGCGGCAGTCGTCAGCACCATCGCGTGGATGGCCGAGGCCCGCGCGCGTGCGCTCGCGGAACGCCGCGAAGGCAACCTTCGCGACGTGCTCGACTTCCAGCACGCCCAGCTTGCGACGGTGGCCCAGGAGCAGTCCGGTATCGCCATGTTCTCGGAGATACTGCGGCAGCACCGCACGAACCTCGCGCTCCGCGGCATGGACGCGCAGGGCATCTAGCGGTCGGCCGCCTCGCTTGCGGAGCTGCTCGAGGCCGTGAACCCCTCGGACGTGGCCTACAACCTGATCCGGATCGTGATCCTCGGGCAGGCCTCCGACAGCGTGCGTCGCGACTACGCGGGCGACCCCGAGGTGCAGGCAGGGCTCATGGTCGCTGTGGGACGCACGTTTCTCGACCTCGGCGACGGGGAGAGCGCAAGGTCGCTCTTCGACGAGGCGGCGAAGGCGTATGCGGCGGCGAGCGGCACCGACGACCGGCGCACGCTCGAGGCGCTCGAGTGCGCGCTGCGGGCGCGCATGGCGATCGGCGAGGACCGCGTGTCGATCGTGCGCGACCACGAGTTGCTGCTGGCGCGGCGCACGGCTGCGCTCGGCCGGGACCATCCCGACACCATCGCATCGATGCGGGCTCTTGCGATCGCCCACGCCGACTCCGGCCAGCGCGACCGGGCCATCTCGATCATGGAGGATGTCCTGGCCTC
>VERO01000368.1 GCA_018882625.1 Phycisphaerales bacterium
ATGCCGCATCGGCTGTGTACATCGGGATGGCGTCCTGCTCGAGGGACTTGAGCAGAAGGGGATTGCGCACGCCGCGCCGCGTGATGACATCCACCTTGCGCCCCAGGATCGCCGCAAGGTCCTGGCGCAGGCCCATGAATGCCTTGAAGTAGTTGATGTCGCCGTCGATGAAGTCGACGAGAACGTCGACATCGCTCCGCTCTGGATCGAAGTCGCTGCGAGCAGCCGAGCCCACGATCGCCAGCGATGAAACCGAGTGCCGGGTGCACGCGGCACGAATCGCCGCTGCGTGCGTCACGACGAGATCCGGAAGATTGCGGGGGCGGTCGGTCATCCTGATGCTCCATCATGTCGGCTGCCGGGACGCAATGCAACAAAAACGACGCGGCCCCGGCGGATGCCAGGGCCGATCGCGAATAGCGGGGGCAGGATTCGAACCTGCGACCTCCGGGTTATGAGCCCGACGAGCTACCAGGCTGCTCTACCCCGCAATCGAATCGACAACTATAGCGCGCGCCGCGGAAGGCGTCAATCTGCACGCCCAGCGCCGGAATTGGAGGCCATCGACTTGGCCTTGCTCGCCGCGGCCTTCGCCATCTGCTTGGCCTTCTCGAGCCACCGACGCGCCCACGCGAACTCGATCGCCAGGATCGCGAGCCCCGCAGGGATGACGATGAACGCAGGGCCGGGCAGCACGATGAGCACGATGCCGACCAGCGTCACCGTGCCCCCGATCACGAGGATCACGATCTTCCTCGCCATCCTGTAGGTGCCGTTGCTGCGCCAGTCGGCCATTTCCGCAAGCGTAACCTTTCCGTCCCCATGCGACTCCTCGAACCTGCAACGCTCGGACCGCTCCACCTTCGCAATCGCATCGTGATGGCGCCGCTCACGCGCTGCCGCGCGAAGCAGCCCAGCGATGCGCCGTGGTCGCTCAACGCCGAGTACTACGCGCAGCGCGCCGGCGCTGGCCTGATCATCGCGGAGGCGTCGCAGATCTCGCTCGCCGCGCGCGGCTACCTGATGACGCCTGGCATGTACTCGGTGGAGCAGGTGGAGGGGTGGCGCCTCGTCACCGATGCGGTGCACGCCAAGGGCGGGCGCATCCAGGCGCAGCTCTGGCACTGCGGCAGGATCTCGCGCCGCTCCCTGCAGCCGGACGGCCGCGCGCCTGCCAGCTCGTCCACCAAGCGGGCCAACGGCACGTGCCTCGCGTACGACGCGGAGGGCAAGCCCGCCCGCATGCCATGCGACGAGCCGCGCGCGCTCACGATCCCGGAGATCGCGGAGATCGTTGAGCAGTACCGCCATGCCGCGCAGTGCGCGAAGGAAGCTGGCTTCGACGGCGTGCAGGTGCACTCGGCCAACGGCTACCTGCTTGAGCAGTTCATGTCATCGGTGTGCAACGACCGCACGGATGCGTACGGCGGATCGATCGAGAACCGCAACCGCTTTCTGCTTGAGGCCGTGCGCGCAGTGATTTCAGTGTGGGGTGCCGACCGTGTGGGCGTGCGTCTCTCGCCCAAGGTGCCGGGCGATGCGCCCAACCACGAAGGCTTCCCTGACTGGCGCGAGCAGTACTTGCATGCGATCCGTGCGCTCGGCGCGGAGAGCGTGTCGTACGTGGATCTCGTCAACTACGCGTGGGCGCACAGCCTGCCGAGCTTCGACGATTCATTCGTGCGCGAGGTGCGCACCATCTTCCGCGGCGCACTGATGCTCTCTGGCGGATACACCGGCGAGCGCGCGGAGGAGCACATCGCGGCAGGCCTCTGCGACTTCGCGGTGTTCGGGCGTCCCTTCATCGCCAACCCAGACCTTCCCGAGCGCATCCGCCGCAACATCCCGCTCGCGAAGGCGAACGAGGCGACGGTGTACTCAGGTGGCGTCGAGGGCTACACGGACTATCCGGCGGCCGAAGGGGCACCCGCCGGCGCTGCCTAGAATCACTGTTCTCATGGCAGCACCCGCATCGAAGAACGACACGACGCGCATCATCTTCTCGATGCTGGGCGTCTCGAAGACGGCCGACAAGAAGCAGATCCTCAAGGACATCTCGCTGAGCTTCTACTACGGGGCGAAGATCGGTGTGCTGGGCCTCAACGGGTCCGGCAAGTCGACGCTGATGCGCATCATCGCCGGGCAGGACACCGAGTTCGACGGCAAGATCGAGCGCTCCAACGGGTACCCGATCGGCTATCTCGAGCAGGAGCCGCTCGCGCACGAGACGCGCACCGTGATCGAGGTGGTC